>CAMPIU010000007.1 GCA_946886545.1 uncultured Flavobacteriales bacterium
ATATTGACGCGTTGAAGCCACAACTTAGATTGAAACTGGACAATGCCTTGGGGCAGCAGTTTGTCGACGATATTATTGCCGGAAATGGTGCTTTCGCAAGCAGTGATGCTTTTTTGAGCTCAGGTTATTTCAAGGGATTTAGAATAAATGTTGCTAATGCAGCACCTTCTCAAGGAAAAGGAGCGGTTTTGTACTTCAACCTGGGAAACAGTGATACAAAGATGACCATCTACTTTAAGCATTCAAACACCCCAACTACCCAAAGCAGAGTTGAACTGGTAATTAACAGTTCATGTGCTGATTTCAATCATGTAGATGTCAATCACTTGTCATACCACGTCGGGGATGTGCTTGCAAATCCTTTAAACGGTCAAACTCAATTCTATACACAGTCTTTTGACAGCAGAGCAGTAATAGAATTTCCATCTGTGAATGATTTGAAAAGCAATTCCGTTATCAACAACGCACTTCTTTATATCCCTGTTTCTTACCAAAACGGAAATTATTACTATCCAAGTATAACTCTGGAATTGGGATATAAAACAGATGACGGAAAGATTGTAACTTTCAGAACAGCTTCGTACGATAACAATCAGAAAGCATTTATTCTTGATTTAAGAGATTACATCCAGGATATTGTTTCCGGAAAAGCAGAAAACAGGGGCTTATACCTTTACCAATCTTCTCTATACTTTAATTGTACCGCCGAACGCATCATCTTTAATGGTCCTGCTTCGCCTTACAAAACAAAACCTAAATTAGTTATTAAATATACTGAATTCAATTAGACATGTGTGGAATTGTAGCATATATCGGAAAGAAAGAAGCTTATCCAATTTTAATTAAAGGATTAAAGCGTTTAGAATATCGTGGGTATGACAGTGCAGGGATTGCATTGCTGGATGCGGGAAAAGTGAATTTGTACAAGCGTCAGGGAAAAGTATCCAATTTGGAAGAATTCGCAGCCGGACAAAATTTGGCAGGTCATGCGGGAATTGGTCATACGCGCTGGGCTACTCACGGAGCCCCAAATGATGTCAATGCACATCCGCACTTTTCAAATAACGAAAAAATCGCATTGATCCATAATGGGATCATTGAAAACTATAACAGTTTAAAGGAAGAATTAATTGTTCGCGGATATCATTTTAAAAGTCAAACGGATACGGAAGTACTGGTTCACTTAATTGATGATATTCAAAAGAAAGAAAATGTTGATCTGGCTACAGCTGTTCGCATGGCCTTGCAAAATGTGATTGGGGCTTATGCAATCGTAGTGATTTCCGCCGACAATCCGAATCAGCTGATCGCGGCTCGCAAGAGTTCTCCTTTGGTTGTGGGAATCGGCAAAGAAAATGATTTCTACCTGGCATCCGATGCTACTCCAATTATCGAATATACCAATCAGGTTGTTTACCTGGAGGATGAAGAAATTGCAGTAGTAGACCTTGTTACGGGATTAAACATTACAAATCTTCGCAATCAACCGAAAACACCCTACGTTCAGGAATTGGAAATGCAGTTGGAAGCACTTGAAAAAGGCGGATACGAGCATTTCATGCTAAAAGAGATTCATGAACAGCCACGTTCCATTAAAGACTGCTTCCGCGGACGCTTAAATGCATCTGAAGGATGGGTTTCATTGGGAGGTGTAAAAGATTATGAGCAAAAAATGATCAATGCACAGCGCATTGTGATGGTTGCTTGTGGAACTTCATGGCATGCATGCTTGGTTGGAGAATATTTATTCGAAGATTTGGCTCGTATCAATGTAGAAGTAGAATACGCATCTGAATTCAGATACAGAAATCCGATCATTAACGAAAATGATATCGTTATCGCTGTTTCTCAATCAGGTGAAACTGCGGATACTTTAGCCGCTCTTGAACTAGCAAAATCAAAAGGTGCAACTATCCTCGGAATTTGCAACGTAGTAGGATCATCAATTTCGCGCATTACGGATGCAGGATCTTACACACACGCAGGACCGGAGATCGGAGTTGCCTCTACAAAAGCATTTACTGCTCAGGTAACCGTTCTGACTTTGATGGCCCTTTCTTTAGCTCATAAAAAAGGTACTTTAAGCGAATCGAAATTCAGAACCATGCTTTCAGAACTGGAAGTAATTCCGGATAAAGTGAAACGTGTTTTGGAAAGAAACGCTGAGATCGAAGAAATCGCGAAGATTTATAAAGATGCGAACAATGCGCTTTACCTTGGAAGAGGAAGTTCTTTCCCTGTAGCATTGGAAGGAGCATTAAAACTGAAAGAAATTTCATACATCCATGCGGAAGGTTATCCTGCGGCTGAAATGAAACACGGTCCAATCGCTTTGATCGACGAGGAAATGCCGGTTTTTGTGATTGCAACCAAAGGAACTTCTTATGAAAAAGTGGTTAGTAATATCCAGGAAGTTAAAGCCCGTAAAGGAAAAATCATTGCAATCGTAACAGAAGGAGATGTTGACGTCAAAGCAATGGCAGACCATGTGATCGAAATCCCGGATACAGACGAACACCTGGTTCCGATTTTGGCAACCATTCCGTTCCAGTTATTGAGTTACCACATCGCAGTAATGAGAGACTGTAACGTGGATCAGCCTAGAAACCTGGCAAAATCGGTTACTGTAGAGTAAATCATATTTAAATAAAAAAGCGCAGGAGCGGTCCCGTATGTACGGATTCCGCCCCTGCGCTTTTTTCATATTTGGGGGTTGGTAGAACTTATTAACGGGATCTCACATTCCCTTTCAACATTACTTCCTCATAAAGAGTAATTTTCATATCCTTTACAGATTCCTTTTCATGGAAAAATAAACTGTGAGAAATCAAGCCAGGGCCGCTTATCAGCAAAGAATACGGATCCTTACTCTTACTCCAATCAACCGGAATTTTAAATCTCCCGTCCTTGTCAGAATTTGTTCTCAAAAGCACCTTTCCGGCAACATCTATTAGTTCAATCGTTACCATTCCGTAACCTTTTCCGTTAACCAGAATGGTCCCGCTCACAAATTTCTCATCCGAATGATCGAAATATTCGATACTACTAACCATTCCATCCAAAGGTTCCTGATAGATCACTTGTGAAGTATCAATCGGTGGAACTTGCGCATCTGCATGAACAGCAGAAAAAGTACTCAAAGCTAATCCCAGGGCAACCGCCTTTAAGTCGAACGAAAATGAATGATCCGGTTTTGGCAGCGTATAGAATTTATCCATCTGATCGGGCCTGAACCTTCCGCAAACAGATTCGTTCTTCTTCCCTTCCAGGTAATTGACAATCGCAAAGTCAGACATGGAACTGAAATCCACCACCGTTTTACTGCATGATCCACAGAATCTGCCTTTTGCTTCCGGTTTCATTTGACTCCAATCCTCGTGACATGGTTCTTCAATCGAATATTTTATGAGCTTCTTCTTCATGACAATCAGATTAATTATTTGTCGGAAATAACTTTCCCCATCTTTATCACTTTGTTTTCATACAAGGTAATCGTCAAATTATCAAGAGACTCATGATTGTTGAAATAAACTGTTTCAGAACGATATCCGGGCGAGCTCACACGAATAAAAACCGGGTTCTTTGTCCAATCCAATGGAATTTTGAACGCTCCGTTTCTCTGTGGTTTAATCGATACGAGTTCAGTAGATGCCCCATCCATCAAAGAAATCTTAACTAAACTATAATCCTTTCCCTCCAGTTTAATCTTTCCACCGACAAATTTCTCATCCCGATGATCATAAAATATAGCTACTGCTCCCTGAATTGGAATCCTCGACTCATTAATCGAATCATGCAGTTCAACCAAGTCGGAAGTTTGTGCCTGAGATGGTAAAGCAGAAAAAGTGCTTAAGGCCAATCCCAAAGCAACTGCCTTCAAATCGAAATTGAATAGTTGGTGATGAGGTTTTGTCCATAAATAGGTTTTATCCAGCTGATCCTGGGCAAAACGGCCACAAACAGATTGATGTTTATGATTCTCCAGATAATGAACAATCGAAAAATCGGACATGGAACTGAAATCCACCACCGTTTTACTGCAGGTTTCACAGAACCGCCCTTTCGCTTCCGGTTTCATCTGATCCCAATCAGCATGGCAAGCCTCTTCAATTTTGTAGTTTATTTTCTTCGGTTTCATGTTGCTTTATTTTGGAATACATTCTTTTTCAGAAATATTTAATGCTTTTAAAACTATTCCTCTACTGCTTTGATATCTCCCTGAATTATCTCTCCTTTGAATATTTTCGCTTGATCGATCAAGGTTATATGCAGATTGGTTAAAAACTTATACTGCGAAAAATGAAGCTCTTGTGTTTCATATCCCATTCCGGAAAATTCCAGCATTGCCGGCTTCAATTCCCAATTCAGGTTAATCTCAAAATTGCCCGAAGCATCCGGCCGGACAGTTTTCAAAGTTTTCCCTTCAATTGTTTTCAAAATCACACTAACTCCTTCAAAACTTTTTGCAGAATTCCAAACCTTTCCACTCACCTTCTTTTCGGTCCCGTGATCAAAATATTCCATGGCAACTGTTCCAACTACAATCGGTGGAATGACAATTAAAGTATCAATTTTAATAGGTTCTTGGGGTTCAGTCTGTGCAAAACTATGAAGTGCAGAAAAAGTACTTAGCGCCAAACCAAGAACTACGGCTCTTAAATCAAAAGACTGAGCAAAAACAGGTTGATTCAACTGATAAACACGATCCAGTTGCGGTTGTGTAAACCTTCCGCATACTTTTTCATTTTTGTGCTTTTCCAAATAATTGACGATGGAAAAATCCGACATACTTGTAAAATCCACCACCGTTTTTTCACAGGACCCGCAAAAACGACCAATTGATTCAGGTTTCATATCATTCCAACTTTCATCACACGGGTTCTGGATGGAATATTGAATAGATTTTACTCTCATAGTGTACGTTTTTTTGACCGTACAGTAAAGAACTTCAAAAGTTCAAATCTATTTTGTTTATTTATTAACTTTCATGAAATCAATTCATTTTTTTAATAAATTCGTTCAAAACCAGTTTGTTAATGATTCGAATAAAACGATTTCAGAGAACACTAATAATTGGATTAGCAGCCGCTAATTCACTTTTCTATTCCAGTTCACGTTCCTATTCATTGCCCGATATCCTTTCAAATACCTTTATTTTTACCGGGATCATCACTTTATTTGTATTCGCTTACGTATACTTGCAAAACAGTTCACGCAGAAAGAAAGCAAAGCTTAAATCCTAAAACAATCCCGTATTTCCAGTATTTTATAGTCCCCAAATTGACTTTTTTAGGTATTTTTGAACAACTTGAAAAAAAGCCAATGGGTAAATTATCAATTTTTCTGGCGCTTATTGCGGGCGCTCTAGTTCAATTTCAGTTAAAAGCGCAAGAATTTACTCCTGAAAAGATGTGGTCTCTCAATCGAATTTCAGGAACTTTGGGAACATCCAATGAAGAATGGATGATCTATCAGAGCACCAAATACGATTACACAATCAACAAAGGAAAAACCAATACCATATTGGTTGAGCTAAAGACAGGAAAAACAAGCATTTTAGATTTGGATGGAGCCTGGAATTTCTCCTGGAACTCAGAAAATCACTTAGTTTTCCTTCAAAATACAGGTTCTGAAATCGAATTGAAAAGTTTAAATCCATCAACTAAAGCAGTCAAAGTAATCTATAATTTCGGGGCAGCTCAAGTTGAGGGATTGGTTCTTAGCCCTGATGGAAAAAGATTCGCGACCCTGGAACCATTAAAGCTAAAGCAAACAGTTAAGGACAAATACTCCGATTTACCACAAACCTCCGGAAGAGTTGAAACCGATTTGATGTACCGCCATTGGAATCAGTGGTCTTCACCCGAAGCACTCCATTTATATTGGTATGAATCCTCACAAGAAGGGAAATTCATGAAAAAGGCTGATGTAATGGATAATGAAAGTTACCCTTCAGTTACCGGCCCATTCGGAGGAATAGAAAGCGTTTGTTTCAGCAAAGACGGACAAACCATTTTTTATTCTACCAAGAAAATGGTCGGAAAAACATTTGCTCAATCAACAAACTCGGAGATTTATGCATACCGGACATCCGACAAAATCACAACGATTCTTTCTTCTGCCCACAAGGGATATGATACCAACCCTTCAGTCAATTTTACAGGAAAAACACTTGCCTGGTTAAGTATGGAAAAAGACGGGTTCGAAGCTGATAAAAACAGAATTCGCATCATGGACCTGGAAAGCAGACAAGAAAAGGATCTGACAGCAAGCATGGATGTGAGTGTAAACGACTTTGCGTGGCATCCGTCAAAAGAACTTATTTACTTCACTGCGACTACGAAAGCGACAAAGCAATTGTATTCCATTGATCTTAAAACAGGAAAGATCCAGCAATTGACTTCCGACCGATGCGATTACGTAAGTTTCAGTATCATGAAAGACCGAATCCTTCTTGAAAGACAAGATATGATTCACCCTACAGATGTTTGGGTTTTCACTCCCAAAACAGGTCTGAACGAACAACTGACCTATTCAAATAAAGAAGAATTAAAGAACATTGCAGAACCTACAGTTCAGGAAAAATGGATCACTACAACTGACGGAAAAAAAATGCTCACTTGGGTAATCTACCCTCCGAACTATGATCCTGCAAAAAAATATCCTGCATTGCTTTATTGTCAGGGCGGACCACAAAGTCCCGTATCCCAATACTTTTCATACCGTTGGAACTTCCGCTTAATGGCTTCTCAAGGCTACATTATTATTGCACCGAACAGAAGAGGTTTGCCCGGATTTGGTCAGGAATGGAACGATGCCATTTCAAAAGATTGGGGTGGCCAGGCAATGCGTGATTATTTGACAGCCACCGACAGCTGTGTTGCGCAAATACCTTCTATCAATAAAGATAAATTAGGAGCAATTGGGGCAAGTTATGGTGGATACTCCGTATACTACCTGGCGGGAATCCATGAAAATCGTTTCAAAGCATTTATTTCCCACTGTGGATTATTCAATCTGGAAAGCTGGTACGGTACAACAGAAGAGTTGTTTTTTGCAAACTGGGATATCGGAGGACCATACTGGTTACCTGAAAACAAAGAGTTATATGCAAAAAACAGTCCTCACAAATTAGTTGACAAATGGAACACGCCCATGCTGGTTATCCATGGAGGAAAAGATTTTCGTGTTCCCGAATCTGAGGGAATGCAAGCCTTCCAAGTACTTCAACTGAAAGGAATTCCAAGCAAATTCCTTTATTTTCCGGATGAAGGCCATTGGGTTACCAAACCACAAAACAGTATGTTGTGGAACAGGGAATTTTTTGACTGGTTAAATACTTATTTAAAGTAGGAATCCGCTTCCGCGGATGATAAAGAAAAGAACAAGCATTAGTGCTTTTTTAGAAATTAGGGACAACAAGAAATCGTACACGTAAATACGGTCTAATTAAACATAAAAAACAAAGAGATATGTGGAATAGAATTGCCAATATCATTCTAAGAAACCGTTTTATCATACTTGCCATAATGGCGCTATTAACCGTTTTGTTCGGCTATTATGCTATTACAGGTTTAAAAATAGACAATAAGTACGGTAACATGCTTCCGAAAGACAGCCCGACACAGGTTACTTACCTGAAATTCAAAAAAATGTTTGGCGAAGATGGGTCTGCTTTGATTATCGCAATACAGGATAAAGATCTGTATACAAAAGAGAAATTCTTACTGTGGAAAAACCTGGGAGATTCCATTCTTCAAATTGATGGTGTAATTTCAGTAATCTCTGAGGCAAAATTGTTTAATCTGATTAATGATACGGCCTCCAGCCAGTTCATTATAAAACCTATTTTCTCTGATATTTCGTTCAAAGAAAAATCAATTGAGCAAATCAAAAATGAGATCAGAAGAAATCCCATTTATAATGGGGTTTTGTATAACGATTCTGCTAATGTGAGTTTGATGATGGTCACTCTGGATGAAAACTTCCTGATTGATAAAGAAAAGCAGAAAGTCGTTATCGAAATTGAAAAATTAGCCCAATCTTACGAAAAGCATTTTAATCAGGTACATTTTGCAGGTTTACCTCACATGCGAGTTTTAATTGGAAAACGCGTGATGAGTGAGATGTACATTTTTGTGGTGCTCTCCCTACTGGTTTCATTCGGGATCATGTATTTCTTTTTCCGCTCCATCCGGGTAACGCTAATCAGTGTTTTAGTAGTAATGATCACTGTAATTTGGGCAATGGGAACCATTGGTTTGATGGGCTATAATATTTCCATCATGATGGCTCTCATTCCTCCGCTGATGATCGTTATCGGAATTCCAAATTGTATTTATCTCTTTAACAAATATCATTTTGAGTTCAGGCAACACGGAAACAAAATCAAAGCATTGACACAAGTAATCCGGAAGACAGGAACCGCCATGTGGTTAACGAACGTTACTACAGCAATCGGTTTCATGACGTTCCTGTTTACAAATTCAACAAAATTCTTTGAATTTGGAGTTATTTCATCCGTAAACATCATGCTTTGTTATGTTGTTTCCTTGTGTTTAATCCCGATTTTTGCCTCGTTCTCCAAAAAGCCAAAACTGCGTCATTTAAAGCACCTGGACAGAAAAGCGGCTGTGAGATTCCTCGAAAAATTGGTGCGGATTACTACAAACAACCGCCGAACGGTTTATATCGTGACCATTGCTTTAACAATAGGTACAGGAGTAGGAATTTTCTTTATGAAAGTTACAGGAAATATTACCGGGGATTTGCCGGCAAAAGATCCGATCCTGAAAGACATCCAGTTCATGGAAGCAAATTTCGGAGGAGCTGTTCCTTTTGAAGTTTTGATCAACTATAAAGAAAAAGGACGCCTCTTCGGGAAAAACACCATGCAAAGTGTAGAACAAGTTCAGGAAATGTTTTCAAAAGATACCCTGTTCGCTAAAAGTCTTTCCATTGTGGATTTCGTTAAAGTCGTAAACATGGCTTACTACAACAACAATCCGGAACAATACAAGATTTTTGCTACAAAAGACAAATTGCGTTTGAATTCTTATTTAAAGAATTTGTCTACTACAACAAACAATGCTACCTTCTCGATCAAAGAATTGGTGGATACAACCAATCATATTCTCCGGATCAGAACTTCAATGAAAGATTTGGGATCTTATGAAGTAGAAGATGAGGTTCATTTAATAGAACACCGCATTGACAGCATCATGAATCCCGACAAACCATTACTGGAGAAGTATTATGCCAAATTCGAAAAAGGTAAAAAAGAATACATTGATTCTATCTTTGAATTATCAAGCGGAGTCTATAACAATGTTACTGCATTGCTTTCGAACGGAAACGACAAGAAGCAATATGCCTTTGACTCTGATCCGGAACTTGTAAGAAGCTATTTCGGAAAACCAAAGTTTAAACGTACCCTTCGGGAAGCGATTGACAAGGAATATTACGATGTCACACTTACTGGAACTTCTGTTGTTGCATCGGAAGGAACGAAGTATCTCGTGAGTAATTTAACTTCCAGTATTATCTTCGCTACCATTTCCATTGCGGCATTGATGTCCTTGTTATTCTATTCATTCAGAATGGTAGTTGTATCGATGATTCCCAACCTGATCCCAATGGTGATAACAGCCGGAATTATGGGAATCTTCGGAATTCCGTTAAAACCTTCTACCCTATTGATCTTCTCTATTGCACTCGGAATTACGGTCGATAATACCATTCATTTCCTGGCCCATTACCGTAATGAGCTGAAAATGAAAAAATGGGATCTCAAAGAATGTATTGCGATTTCTATTCGTGAAACAGGTTTAAGTATTATTTATACTTCCGTGATCTTATTCTTTGGCTTTATTGTATTTGTATTCTCAGATTTCGGAGGAACACAGGCCCTAGGTTATTTATCTGCGATCACTTATTTCGTGGCACTTTTCACAAACCTGATCTTACTTCCTTGTTTGCTTTTAAGTTACGAACGCAGATTGACAACCAAATCGTTTGAAGAGCCCTTATTTGAGATCTATGATGAAGACTCGGATATTAACTGGGATTTACTCGAAATTGAAAAATTAGAAGATCCGGACCTGGAAAATCTGGCTTCAGACGAAGAAAACAAATCCAACGAAACAAAAGAATAAAAGGTAATGAAAGGTATCATTCTTGCCGGAGGTTCCGGAACAAGGCTCCACCCATTGACATTGGCAATCAGCAAACAATTAATGCCGATTTACGATAAACCGATGATTTATTATCCTCTGTCTATTTTGATGACAGCCGGGATTCGTGAAATATTGATTATTTCAACACCCCACGATTTACCTCAATTCAAAAAATTATTGGGTGACGGAAGCAAACTGGGTTGTACTTTTTCTTATGCAGAGCAGGCTGAACCGAACGGACTGGCTCAAGCCTTTGTCATTGGTGAATCCTTCATAGGAAAGGATGCCGTGGCCCTTATTTTGGGAGATAACATCTTCTATGGAGTCGGGATGGATGAATTACTGAAAGAGAATGCATCACCTGACGGTGGAGTCGTTTATGCTTATCATGTGAGTGATCCGGAGCGCTATGGAGTTGTTGAGTTTGATGAGGTGATGAATGTACTTTCTATAGAAGAAAAACCTTCAAAACCAAAATCCAATTATGCCGTTCCGGGATTGTATTTTTATGATAATGAAGTGATCGAAATCGCGAAAAACCTGAAACCATCTGCTCGTGGAGAATACGAAATCACTGACGTGAATGCCGAGTATTTAAAACGGGGGAAATTGAAAGTTGCAATTTTGAGCAGGGGGACAGCCTGGCTGGATACCGGAACTTTCCCTTCACTAATGCAAGCCGGACAATTTGTGCAGGTTATTGAAGAGCGGCAAGGGTTAAAAGTGGGTTGTATCGAAGAAATTGCATACCGCAATGGATTTATTTCAGCCGGTCAGCTCGAAGAAATTGCACAACCTCTTCTAAAAAGCGGATACGGAGCATATTTGTTGCAACTATTGAAGAAATAATGAACGACCTTTCTCGCTATACTGTATACCTTGAAAATCAAATTTCCAGCTTAAAACTGGCCGATGAGCCACGCAATTTATTCGATCCTCTGCGTTACTTCCTTTCGCTCGGAGGAAAACGGATGCGGCCCATCTTAACATTGATAAGTGGAGAAATCTTCCATGTTCCAAAGGAAGAAAGCGTTCATGCGGCACTTTGTATTGAGTTGTTTCATAACTTTTCCCTGATTCACGATGACATCATGGATGAAGCCCCTGTCCGAAGAGGAAAACCCACCGTTCATACCAAATGGAATTCGAATATTGCAATTCTTTCCGGAGATGTTCTTTTCGTTGAAGCTTACCAGCAGCTTGCACATTATCCTGATCACAGACTTCCGCTTTTATTGAAACGTTTTAATGAAACTGCCATTGAAGTTTGCCAGGGGCAACAACTCGACATGGACTTCGAGAGCCTTACAGATGTTTCGGAATCCGAATATATTGAAATGATCCGTCTGAAAACTTCCGTTCTGTTAGGTTGCGCATTGGAATTCGGGGCCATTCTTGGAAATCAGGATGAGGAAGCAAGAAGGAACTTATATGAATTCGGAGTTTCGCTGGGAATCGCCTTTCAAATACAGGATGATATTCTGGACTTATACGGAGATCCTGACCTGTTCGGAAAACAAGTTGGCGGAGATATCCTTTCAAATAAAAAAACCTTACTATTCCTGAAAGCGAAGGAAATTGCGCTAAAAACAACTGATTCACGCTTTAATAAGCTGATCCAAATGGAGGCCGCAAACGATAAAATTGAATTTGCAAAGAACTTATTTGAAGAGATTGGTGCCAAAAGAGAAAGCCTCCAAACGATGAATGGCTACTACGACCAGGCAATGGACAATTTACAACGATTGGAACAAATGGGATTGAAAACCCAAACTCTTCGTGAATTAGCGAAATTTCTTATTACAAGAGAGCTTTAAACTTCCCTATCCGACAACTTTCTTCAGTCTATATTGCTTCAGTACCTCATGGATCAAAACAACCGGAAGGAGCATACTTAAATTGTAATAAAGATCTTCCAAAGGAATAGTTCCTATCCGAATTCCGGTGATGTGATTTTCAGAATACCAAACTACCGGCTCATCCGTAAAAAAACCTGTTAAGGCACCGTTTACAATCAAAAAAGGGATCAGGCAAACCAAAAACGAAAGTGCAAACGAATTGAACCAAGCTGCCTTGGCCCTGAAATGAACTCCTATAATCAGCAAAGTGGAAAGAGAACAAGCCGTTAGCGTATACCAATTCCTAAGATAAAAAATCGTCAGCAATAATCCTGAAAGCACCATTGCAAAGGCAAATGCCCGACCCAAAAGAGCCAGTTTCAAATCCGGAAAATAACCTTTGATCACTTCGTAAACAAAAAGACAGGAATAAGGAACGACCAAAAAGAACAGCACTTCTTCCAGGGGTAAACGAAACAGGTAAATGCCTTGAACATACTTCGGGTTAAATCCCCAAACATCATGTTCTGTAAAATAATTATCCCAAACTAAAAAAAAGAGACCAACCAATAATATTGCAGGAAAGATCGTACGCCAATGAGTGTAAAAATGGATTTTTTTATCAAAACTTAATAAAAAAGGAAAAACTATTGTTCCCAGGATAATCCAAAAATACAAACTCATTTGCCTGGCTGATTTTGTTTATATGATCGTCTGGCTTCCATGTAATACTTAAAAGGAACAATTAACAACCCAAAGCATTCTCCGTCTTCTTTATTCAGATGTTTGTGATGCATTTTGTGTGCACGTCTGATCGCTAAAAAATAAGGTGTGTTGATTTCACGGATCCATTTAAACCGGCGGTGAATAAAGACATCATGAATAAGGAAATATGTAAACCCGTATGCCATGATCCCAAATCCCATCCATACAAAGCCGTATTGTTTATACATCAGTCCAAGCATAATTCCCAACCAGCTGGGAACAGCAAAAATCAGGAAAAAGACGTCATTCCGTTCAAAAAAACCTTGTTCTCCCTGGTGATGGTCCTTATGGAAATACCACATAAACCCATGCATTGCGAATTTATGTGCAGACCATGCTGCAAATTCGGTAAGGAAAAAAGTTCCGATAAAAATCAATATGCCTGCCCAAGTTGGAATCATCTGTTCAAAATTGCGAAAAATATTAACAGGATCAGATATAATCCGACACTTACTTTATTGGTCTCTACTGTTTTTCTATTTAAAACCCAAAAAGAAAAGATAGAAGAGAAAATCATCCAACAACCGTAATTGTACAGTGGTATTACATGATAGTCCCAGGACCAAAAGCCGGAACGAACAGCAACCGGCTCAATGATCCAATCCAGACCAGTCATTAGTGCTCCTGAAATCAGTGCTTTTAAAATAAGTGGGATTTTCCATTTATTCACGATCGCTGTGGAAGTAAACGTAAGCAAGACCCAATTCAAACCGATGATCAACGGAACTCCATCCAATTTAAACCCCAGAACCGTTCCGTATCGATAATGTCCGAAAAGAAGCGAAGTATGAACCCCGATCCATTCAATTGTAAATCCTGCAAGGGCAATCAAAATAATATCAATGTGCTTTTTCAGGGAGTAATCTTTGAAAGACAGGTAAAGACAGCCAAAGGATAACAATAAATTAAACGGAGTTAAGGCCAGAAAATAAAAGCGAAAGCTGGTGTGCAAACCGATCAACCCAACGGTGTAGAAGATGATCAAAATAAGTAAGAGAACATTCTGTTTTTTTGTAAGATTCATTGATCAGATTAATTTAACACCAAACACACATACATCATCTACCTGATCCAATTCTCTTTTCCAGGAATGAAAATGTTCTTTCAATAAAGCATGTTGTTCAGTCATTTTCTCTTCAGAGATACGCAGTAAATAGGCATGTAGATTTGCCAGCTTTAATTTTTTTCCATTTTCTCCGCCGAATTGGTCGGCATAACCATCTGTATATGCAAATAACTTGTCTCCTGACTGAATATCTATCACATACGTTTGGAAATCATTCATGATATCGCTTTTTCCAACCGGCATTTTATCCGCAGCAAATTTGATCAGTTCTCCATTGCGTATTATAACCGGATAATTATAAGCGGCTGTGTAGGTCAATTTTCGACTCGTTTCATCAAAGCAAAACAAAACACCATCCATTCCGTCCTTTGCGCCGTCGTGGGAAATAGATTCCACCAGGCGCTTTCTCACATGATCAAAAATCTTTCCCGGTTCAGTAATGCCTAATTGATTGATCGCTTCACTCAAAAAAGTAATGTTCAGCGCACTCATAAACGCTCCGGGAACACCATGTCCGGTGCTATCACAAATTGCCAGGTAAAACTTTCCGTCCCGTTTTGTTGCCCAGTAAAAATCTCCCGAAACAATATCCTTTGGCTGAAAAAAAATGAATGAGTCCGGAAGTGATTCATGCAACAATTTTTGCTGAACCAAGAGTGATTCCTGGATCCGCTTTGCATAATGTATCGAATCCAAAATCTCCGTTTGTTTTTCCTCGATCAACGATTTCTGATTTTCGATCTCTTCATTCTGTTTATTCAATAACGAATTTGCCTTTTTCTTCTCTCTGTTGGATTTGAAACTGATTCCGAGAGAAATCACAATCAATCCTCCGATCAAAAACAAACCTAAGATCAGGTTGCTTTTCCGGTTATTCTCAGCAGTAATTAATTGGTTGGTCTGTTTGGAAAGAGCCAAATCCTGTTCTTTTCGTTCCAATTCATTCAGAGAATTTAATGTCGCTATTTGATTGGTCACTGCTTCCAAATCCATTTTCTCCTTTAACGAATTGGCTTTTTCAAAATATTCCAGGGCTTTCTTGAAATCACCAGCTTCCTTTAAGATCTCTGACAACGTGTTATATGTTCGTACCTGAGCATTGACATCTTCTGTCTCATTAAATGCCTCTAAAGCCCTCTCAGCGTATTGAATCGCCAATTTAGACTGTTTCATGTTCTGATAGATCGTTGCTTTCGTCAATTGTACTTCTGCATAGTTCAATAAATCGGCTTCCTTATCAGTCATTTTCTCAGCCAATTCTGCCAATTGAAGTGCCTCCGGATATTTTTTCAGATCCGACAGATAATTAGCATCTGCATGATAGTAACTTAGCCAAACCTCTTTTTCGTCAAGCCGTTGAGCAACTTTTCTCAATTCGGCAAGCGTTTTTTTAGCTAAAGCAAATTGTTTGGTGGACCGGTAATCCAAAGACAGATTGTATAAAATTATTTCCAACAAGCGGTAATTTTCAGACTTTGCTACTTTCTCCTTTGCGATCAAATGATATTTAATGGATTGATGATACATTTGACGTTCGTGATAAATCGTTCCCAGGTTCACATACAATTGTCCTTCCTGCTGATCGTTTTGAATTCGCTTATTCAGTTTTAAACCTTCCTCAAATGCCTTAACCGCTTGGTCATACAACCCGGAAGCCTTGTAGGTAGCGCCCAAATTGGTGTAGAGGATTAAAGCACCTTCATCATCTTTTTCCTTCCGAGCAATCTCAATGGCTTTCTCGTAATTTTTCAATGCTAAGGCAAAATCTCCCTGCTCATAATAAACAGACCCCAAATTGGAATACGCACCGACCAACTTTTTATTCTGATGGTATTTTCTGCGCAATTGAATCAGTTCTTCATAAATCCTGATTGCTTCCGGATACCTGGAATTCAAACGATAATAAATCCCCAGCGTGTTTTTGGAATCCATGATTCCGTTCGGATAATTTTTCTTTTGAGCTAGGTCTAGTCCTTTTTGAAGATAGAGGTACGTTGAATCCAACGAATAATCCAGGTATGTCCATGCAATTTCGTTGTATTGAAATACCCGCATGGTATCAGAAGAAACAGGTTTTTGAAGGGAATTTTTTAAGCTGTCAAGATATTCCGTTTGGCCATTAGCCAGGGAAAACGTAAACAGTGTAATTATTAAAAGCCAGCTTCGCATAATCGAAGATAATGAAATACAAAATTCAAAATAAAAATACAGAAGAATATATCGAAATAATCAACCCGAAAGGTTCACAGAAATTCAAAATGATCAATCCAAAATTCAAAAGCCCGGATTCTTAAACAACTTTTGCATTTTGCATTACTTTAATAAAGGAAATTATTAAACGGGTAACGAATGGCGAAAATACGTTTGATCTCTGAATACATCGTTTCCTTCAATTCTTCCACATTCTCTTTATCTGTGGCAGATATGAATACGCATTTGGTTGCAGGCAGACGATTCATCCAGGTTTTCTTCAATTCTTCCAGGGTCATATTTTCACCATGCTCATCCGGTTTGTAGGCATCAATCTTGTTGAACACGAGGATCATTGGTTTGTCCTTGTTATCCAACTCAGCCAATGTTTCGTTTACAATATGGAGCTGGTCTTCAAAATTGGGATGCGAAATATCGACCACATGAATTAACAGGTCTGCTTCACGCACTTCATCCAGGGTAGATTTAAATGATTCTACCAATTGATGAGGTAACTTGCGAATGAATCCAACAGTATCAGTAAGTAAAAAAGGTAAATTCTCAATTACTACTTTCCGGACCGTTGTGTCCAAAGTCGCAAAGAGTTTATTTTCCGCAAACACTTCCGATTTACTCAATACATTCATCAGGGTACTTTTACCCACATTCGTATATCCGACCAAAGCAACACGTACCAATTGTCCCCGGTTACCACGTTGAACGGACATCTGTTTATCAATCTCTTTCAGTTTTTCCTTCAGGAGTGCAATTCGTGTTTGAATGATCCGTCTATCGGTTTCGATCTGGGATTCCCCTGGACCACGTAAACCGATTCCCCCTTTCTGACGCTCCAAGTGAGTCCAAAGTCGTTTCAAACGAGGAAGCATGTATTGCATCTGTGCAAGTTCCACCTGGGTTTTTGCATGAGAAGTTCGCGCTCTCGAAGCAAAAATATCCAGAATCAGGATATTGCGATCCAGGATCTTGCACTCCAGTTCGCGCTCAATGTTTCGCAATTGGGAAGGTGAAAGTTCGTCATCAAAAATAACCAACTCTATTCCGTGCTCCTTTACATATTCTTTGATCTCTTCCAATTTTCCCGTCCCAACGAAAGTTCGTGGGTTTGCCATCGGAAGTTTTTGCGTAAATCGTTTGACGGCTGTGGCTCCGGCAGTTTCTGCAAGAAATTCCAGCTCATCAAGATATTCGTGAGCTTGTTCGTCCGTCACGGTAGATGTAATTATCCCAACAAGTACGCAAGTTTCTTCAACTGCATCAACTAAAACGTGACCTTCATCCATGTGTTATTTCCGTAAATTTTGAACGAATTTTACTAATCCTTTAATTTCAGCCGTACTGAGCATATCTTCATAAGGCATCATTCCCTTATCATTTCCCTTGCGGATCATTTGTTCTATTTCGCCCTCGTTCATTTTGCTGATAGACAAGTCCTTCGCATTGGACGCTTTCAATGTTCCATCAGGTCCATGACAAGAAGCACAATTCAATGTATAAACCGCTTTTGCATCTTCCAATGAAATAGGTTCATTCGAAATCGCTTCTGCATTTTCACCAGGTTTAACTTCTTCACCGCAAGCGGTAAGCAAGCAAACGAAAAGAAAAAAAGGTAAGGTATCCTTTAGAACCATGATCCTCCCAATGCTGTTCTGAATGGCCATGGAATCGCTGCAAAAATGATGATCAGTACAATCGTATACCATATCAGAATAGTTTTGTGCTTTTTAGCAGGATCCAAAGCTTTTTCCGCTTTCTTTCTTCCAATCGTTATCAAAGTAACGGCTATTACCATTAGTAAGATATGCTCCAGCCCGAAAAAACGATATTGAGGGTTTTTCATCCAGCCTTCTGCATAGGATATTTTACCGGAAACAAAAGCAACAATGATTCCCAAAGTGATCTGAATATGTAACATCACCATTGCGAACAAGTTCAACATCTTGTCACCCTTCTCATATTTCCCACTCTTCAGTTTCAAGATGGCATTCACAATTGCAAAAACCAATAAAGCCAAAGCTACCCAACGTAATCCCGAATGTCCATGTATTAATGCACCCATAATAAGTAAGTTTTGGCAAAATTACCGAAAAAATGACCTCATTGGTCTAAGTAGATCACTTATTTCCACATAGAATCACTATTTTTCAGCCCTTAAAACAAGAAGTCGTCGAAAAATGATTCGCTATATACTTGCTCTCTTATTTCCACTGAGTGTTTTTTCACAAGCCGAAAAACCTCAAAACGGAGTGAAAGCTCCAGATCAGAACTCATTTGTCCTTACAAATGTGACTATTTTTATTTCTCCCGAAAAAACCATTGAAAATGGTACGATCACTGTGAGGAATGGAAAAATTACAGCTGTCGACAAGATTATGCTCACTACTCCGAAAGATTTGGTTGTCATTGACGGAAATCATGCAGTAGTTGTTCCCTCATTCATCGAAGTAAATTCCACAATGGGAATCCCTGCCGATCAAAAGGCGGAAAATAAAACAGGTCCTTATTATTGGAACCATGCCATCCGTTCGGAATTTGATGCTATCGATTGGTATAAGACGGATGAGAAAATGATTTCCGAATATCAGAAAATGGGTTTTGGCTCGGTTTTGATCCACCGGAATGATGGTTTGGCACAAGGTTATGGTTCTTTAATGCAACTGGGCACAATAAACACAGACAATCAACCTTTCTTAAGTAAAGCCGCTTCCTTTTACTCCTTCAGAAAAGGAAGTTCTCCACAGGATTACCCAAGTTCCCTGGTTGGTTCCATTGCCTTGCTCAGACAATCTTTTTATGATGCACAATGGCATGCAGAATATGGAAAGGATGCAAATTACAGTTTGGATGCTTTAACCCAACAGTTAAAAAAGCCTGCATTTTTTGTTTTGGATGATAAAACTGATGTATTTCGTGTAAAATCCTTCATGCGCGAATTCAAACGCGACTTTACGGTTATTGGCACGGGTCAGGAACAATTTTTAGGAAATGCTTGGGACACATTGAAAGTTCAGCTCGTAATCCCCATCAATTTCCCGGAGGCATTTGATTTAAAAGATCCATATCTTGCGCACCAAATTCCATACAGTGAATTGAAGATCTGGGAAATGGCTTCACGAAATCCCGGTTTTTTATTCAAACACAAAGTTCCCTTCATTACTTCTGCAGCCGGTCACACCTCCGCCGCTGATTTCTGGAAACACATTCATCAGGCTTTAGCAACAGGTTGGTCTGTAAATGACGTATTGCGCTCATTGACGGTAGCACCGGCTACTTTACTGGGTATTCAAAAAGAATTGGGAACCATTGAAGTGGACAAATGGGCAAATTTCACCCTTTATGATCAAAACCCTTTTTTACACCAGGCCAAAGTACTTGAAGTATTTTCCAAAGGGGAGCGTAAAGTTTATCAAAATGCTCCTATTTCGGATATTCGTGGAACTTATAGTCTGAATATTGATGGTGCTAAATACTGGCTGGAAATCAGCGGAACAGTCAGTCTGCCGGAAGGGAAAGTAAAATTGGTTCGCACGGTCCAGGATTCTCTGACTCTTGCAAATAAATCCGATACCTTGACTTCCAATGCTAAAATTTTACTTGTCAACAATGATATTTCCATTCATTTCATCCAGCAATTGGATGGTGAGAAACAAAGCTTTAGCTTAAAAGGCGATATCAATCCACGGG
>CAMPIU010000008.1 GCA_946886545.1 uncultured Flavobacteriales bacterium
CAACGGTTCAAACGCGTGAAGACCGTTTTATTATCCAGGTAAAACAAGATTATCCGGCGCACCAGGTTCACAAGAGTGCTCCGATCATGCACCAAATCCGCTCCGTAAAAGAAAAAATAGAACTGGACCTGATGCAAACTGCCTGCGACATCACTGAAAAGGGATTCCGTCGAATTCTGGGCTTCGTAAAACCGGGTGTTTGGGAATATGAGATTGAAGCTGAATTTTCACATGAATTTCTTCGGAACAGATCAAAAGGCTGGGCCTACACGCCGATTGTAGCATCCGGAAAAAACGCCTGCGTCCTTCATTACATTGAAAACAACATGCAATGCCAGGACGGCGATGTGATTCTACTGGACGTAGGTGCCGAATATGCAAATTACTCTTCGGATATGTCGAGAAGTATTCCGGTAAACGGACGCTTCACCGCAAGACAAAAAGAAGTTTACAATGCGGTTTTGAAAGTAAAGACCCAAGCGGAAAAAATGCTGGTGCCGGGAACGATGCTAGCCGAATATCAAAAAGAAGTAGGCAGGTTAATGGAATCCGAACTACTGGGTTTAAAACTCCTTGATCAAACAGATATTAAAAACCAGGATCCGAATTGGCCGGCTTATAAAAAATACTTCATGCACGGCACATCACATTACCTTGGACTCGATACGCACGATGTTGGTTTGTGGAATGTTCCGATTGAAGCAAACATGGTATTCACCTGTGAACCGGGAATTTACATTCCGGAAGAAGGCTTAGGAATTCGCATCGAAGATAATTTGGTTGTGCAGGCTTCGGGTCAACCGTTCAACCTGATGAAAAATATCCCGATCGAGGCAGATGAAATAGAAACATTGATGAATCAAAAATAATGACTGAACAATTGTTGAATTACAGGATTTCCGGAAATGGAAGTCCTGTTGTTTTTTTGCATGGGTTCATGGAAGATTACAGCATGTGGGATGAATTACTTCCACATCTTCCTGTTAAAGCAGTATGTGTTGATTTACCGGGCCATGGTTTAAGTCCGATAGATTTCAACGCAACCCCTTCCATTTTATCTATGGCGAAAGAAGTAGAGAAAATAATCATTCGTGAAAACCTGAAAGATGCATTGGTCGTTGGTCATTCAATGGGTGGTTATGTCGGGTTGGAATTAATGAAACTCATCCCCGGTTTGGAACATTTAATCCTGTTCCATTCACACCCATGGAGTGATTCCGAAGATAAAAAAAGGGACCGTGAGCGGGTAGCCAACCTGGTCCTTACCAAAGCACCGGTATTTATACGGGAAGCAATTCCCAATTTATTCCACGATCCGGCCAGGATGCAAAATGCCATTGAACATTACATTCAACTGGCGGAGAAAATGGACCCGAGATCTATCGGTTGGGCATCTTTAGCCATGAAAAACCGCTTTGATCTTGCTTATTTGATGGAGAAAAACCCGGAAAAATTCACGGTGATCAGCGGAGAAAACGACAAATTGATCCAGGTGGGACTTTTGGATGTCTTTTGCAAACAAAACAAAATCTCATCCATTGTTCTTCCGAATGTGGGACACATGGCGCATGAAGAGAACCGGGAGGAAGTGATCCACTTGCTGAATACCATCTTTTAATCCATTATCAGAATTCTACTATCTTCCCACTAAACGCTTGCGACCTAGCTCCAGCGTTGGAGCAGGAGCAGGGACAGACACAGATGGTTGTATTTCTCGGGAATATTCTAAAATAGAGTGACTAGTTTTGCATTTTTATGGTTCAAAAAATATGATTCTTAAGTGCTCCCCCGTACACGTCTGTGGGAAAATTATATTTACATTGTTGTCCAAAGCTTATTTTAGCAAGTATTCGACAAAAAATAAATAATTTTAACGGTATTAACTTTTGATTATAAACCTTGCCAGCATTTTTTAACGGTAAAAATTCGGGTGTGTCCTGTTTCAAAACAAGCACTCAGTTTAATAAATCCCGTAAATTTCGGTAAGAACAAGTAACAACTACATTATGGAACCGAAAAGACTTCGCGCTTTAGTCATTGATGATGAAGAATACGCACGCAAAAATTTAATAATGATGCTGGACGATTTTTGTCCGGAGATTGAAGTAATCGGTGAAGCTTCCGGAAAAGATCAGGCCAAGGCTTTGATAACTGCCAGTAAGCCGGACGTAGTTTTCTTAGATATTCGCATGCCCAGCGGTGCTGAAGGATTCGAACTCCTGGAAGAAGTTGAAGAAAAGAATTTCCTGGTTGTTTTCGTAACCGCATTTAAAGATTATGCCATTCGAGCATTCAACGCAAGTGCCGTTTATTACTTGTTGAAACCCATCGATATTGACGACTTACGTGTTGCGGTAGAAAAACTCGTTGAGGCAAATAACGTTTTCGGACAAGACCCGGAAAATTATGTGACTTACTTCAGAAGTTTGCGCAACCTATCCGATCAGCTGCTTCGCAACAAGCCGAACAACCGCATTGCGATCAGTCATACCAAAGGACTAAAAATTGTTGAAGACAATACTATTTCCCACCTGGAAGCAAGTGGAAACTGTACCACAATTTATTTCAATGACGGTACGCGTTATCTCGATACCAGAACATTAAAAATTTATGAAAACATCCTGAATCCTGCCAAGTTTTTCAGGGTCCACAAATCTCATATTATCAATCTCAACAACCTTGCAGAATACATCAATGAGGATGGTCATTTCGCCGTTCTGAAAAATGGATTGCGGATCCCGGTTGCCAGAAATCGCGTAACTGATTTTGTAAAAATGCTGAAAGAAGGATGAGATTATTCGCATTAATAGTCTTTGCAGCCATTTCTACTCTTGGAATGGCTCAGGACTATTCTTTCATTACCTATTCCAACGGACAAGGCCTGCCTCAGTCACAAGTTCAATGCATTACCCAGGACGATGACGGTTATCTCTGGGTAGGCACGCTGGGCGGATTGGCCAAATTTAACGGGAAAAATTTCACGACATTCCCACTTGAACGAGGACTGTTCAATAACCGGATCTCCTGTTTGCAATACATTCAAAAAACTATTTGGGTCGGGCATGAAGGCGGGATTACAAAAATCACGAACAATCAAGCCCAAACCTATTCGCTGGGTGATGATAATCAAGCCGTCATTGTTACTGATTTTATAGTGTACCGGGGAAAAGTGGTGGCGTCAACTCAGGGTGGTGGCTTGTATATTATTTCAAACAACCATATTTCAAAAATCACATTTAAAAATGAAGAAGCCTCAACCTGCAGGGACCTGGAAGTGATCAACGGAAAATTATATATCGGCACCAGAGACGGGTTATATTATACGAATGACCTGACCAATTTCAGCCGTATTGAAGCTATTAAAAGTAGTATTTCAGGAATTGTCTTAACAAAGAACAAGGTCTTCATCTCTACTTTCTTTAAGGGTTTGTTTAAAACCGATATTACTTTCAGTCAGTTCGATTCCATTCCCGTTCAATCAACTGACCCATATATCGGAGCTATTTACAGTGACCGATCCAATCAATTATGGCTGACATCACCGGAAGGAGTAATTCGTTTCTCTCCTCAAATGAAACAGCTTAATTTAAATGAGTCAAATGGACTTCCGGTAAATGCGATCAATTGTTCTTTTCAGGATAATGAAGGAAATATGTGGTTCGGTAGTGACGGAAAGGGATTGGTCCGGTTCGCAAACCAAAATCTGCAGATCTATTCCACTAAAACCGGGATTCCGTCAGATTTAATTCTGTGTGGTAAAAGGTTGGGTAGCGGCTCTTATTTATTCGGCTCATACGATAAAGGTGCATTTAAAATGAATTTGCAGGGAGTAAGTGAAAAACTTCCGATTCCGGCTACCACCGTATGGGATATTGAATATTTCGACGGACAGGCCTGGTTTGCCACCGATATGGGAATTTTTAGCTGGGACTTTAAATCAGAGCCAAAGAATTACAGTTTTAAAAACAGTCCAAAGACCTTCCGGGTCCTAAAAGTATTCAAAAACAAATTGATCGTTGCCAATGAAGAAAGTATCGGTTATATTGAAAACAACACTCTTTACCAATACTCCAATTTCAAATTCAACCCAGGCAAGAACGGAAATATCCGGGATATTGCATTTTACTCTTCAAACATTCTTGTAGCTACTTCTAAAGGATTGTATGAACTAAACCTTTCAAAAAAAACACAACTATTACTCCGGAATTTTAAAGCAAGAATTTCTTCCGTCGAAACAGATATTGACAACCGGATCTGGATCGGAACTGAAAACGGATTGGTAATTTTTGACGGGATCAACTATAAGGAGGTTTCTTACAGTTCCAAAAGCGGTGCGCGTTTCATCAATTTCATCCACCGGGTAGAAAGTAACATTTTCATTGGCACCAATGACGGATTATATGTCTTTGAAAATAGTGAAGGTTCACAAACCCTTGTTAAACATATCGGAACCAATAACGGTTTGATCAACCTGGAATCGAACATTAACTCTTCCCTTTTCGAAGACGGGAACTTTTGGTTCGGGACAAGTGACGGATTGGCAAAATTGCATACCGGCTCCAATGAAGTGTTTTCAGATTTCCCTCCAAAACTGAACATTGCCCGTGTTTTGGTGAATTACCGTGAAATCAATCCTTCTGAAATTTACAGCGGATTAAAACTCAATTACTCCAAAAACAACCTCATTATAGATTTGGACGGAATTTCAATGGAAGATCCTGAATCGGTTACATTTCAATATTGGCTTGAGGGCGAATCCGACAAATGGTCACCTCCTACCTTGAATCCAACCATTATTCTTTCCAATCTGGATGCCGGCGATTACACGCTGCATATCCGCGCTATTTCGGGAACAAAGAAAATCTCAGAAACCAGCTCCTTCGCCATTACCATTACACCACCTTTCTGGAGAACCTGGTGGTTCTATATTCTTGTCTTCATCGCCATTGCATTTGGGATCCGGTATTATTTCAGGCTGCAGATCAAACGCGAAAGAGAGCGCAACTACAAGATCAATTTAGAGAACAAATCGCGCTTACTGGCATTGGAACAACAATCCCTGAATGCAAGTATGAACAGGCACTTTATTTTTAACTCGCTTAACTCTATCCAATATTTCATCAATACACAGGATCGCGTATCTGCAAACAGGTACTTAACCAGTTTTGCCAAGTTGATCCGGAAAAACCTGGACAGTGCTTCGGAGGGTGACAATGTGGTGACCCTGCACCAGGAACTTGAACGATTGGAATTGTATCTTTCCCTGGAAGCAATGCGTTTCAAGGACCGGTTCATCTATCGCATTGACAATCAAAATATTGATTTGGAACAAGTAAATGTTCCGGCCATGCTTCTTCAGCCTTTTGTGGAAAACAGTATTATTCACGGAATTTTGCCCGATGAAACAAAAAAGGGTGAAATCTTAGTAACGATCAAAGCACTCGGAGATCAATTGGAAATCTGCATTGACGATAACGGGATCGGGATTGATTACAGTTTGAATAAAAAGGCCAAGTTTAAAGGCGATCACAAGTCCCAGGGAATGGAAATCACTTCTAAGAGAATCGACCTGATCCGGCAAATGTGGAACAAAGATTACGAGCTGATCGGCCCCTTTCAAATGACGAATCCTGACCGTTCAATCAAAGGAACGCGCGTTTTAATCAAAATTCCTTATGAAAATTTGGAAATGAATGATTAAATAGTTTATATTTGTTCAGTACGTGTTTTTACGATATGAAAAAGATTACACTCATAGCATCATTATTAATTGTGTTTACAGCTTGTCAAAAAGCTGATATCCGTCCGAGAACTGTTTCTCCGGAATCTACAGAAGAAATGAAAAGTCTTTCTACAGATACTCCTGATCCAAACGGCGGAAATCCAAATTCACTGGGAGGAGGTTCTGAATCTGCTGACCCGGGAGACCCTACAGATCCAAACGGGGGAGACATCACGGATCCATTAAGAAAGAAAGATCAGAAAGACAATAAATAAAAAAATCCCGGTTCAGTGAATCGGGATTTTTTTTGTTCTCTTATTTAATCACTTATTCTGAAAATGATTCCATCCCTGAGCACGCAAAGGAATCAATGATTCATTCGTGTCTACCAGGTAAGTGCCTTCACTTGCATCCGTCATGTAACCAATTATTGTCATGTGCGGATTCCCTTTAATCTTATCGAAATCACTTTGAGCGATCGTGAATAACAACTCATAATCCTCCCCCCCGTTCAAGACGCAGGTTGTAGGGTCCAAATTAAAATCAATTGCCGTTGTGGATGTCAGCGAATCGATCGGAAGTTTTGCATTGTAAATCATTACTCCTTTATTACTGGCCTTGCAGATATGCAATACCTCAGAAGCCAATCCGTCCGACACATCGATCATCGCTGTCGGAACCACTTCCAATTCCTTCAAATAATTCAGAATATCCAAACGAGCTTCCGGCTTCAATTGTCTTTCAATAATATAATCCTTTCCGTCCAGATCCGGCTGAATATCCGGGTTTGCTTCGAAAACACTTTTTTCACGCTCCAAAACCTGCAAACCTACATAAGCAGCCCCCAAATCTCCCGAGACAACCAATAGATCATTGATTCCAGCCCCGGATCTGTAAACCACTTTCGATTTATCGACCACCCCGATAGCCGTTACCGATATAACCAGTCCGGACCGGGATGAAGTAGTATCTCCACCAACCAAATCGACCTTGAAATGCTGACATGCCAGACGAATTCCGTCATACAATTCCTCCAGGGCCTCCAAAGGAAAACGGTTAGAAACAGCAATCGAAACGGTAATCTGTTCCGGAGTTCCGTTCATTGCAGCAATATCAGACAAATTTACTGCCACCGACTTATATCCCAAATGCTTAAAAGGAACATACATCAGGTTAAAATGAACACCTTCCACCAGCATGTCCGTGGAAATCAAGGTATATTGCTCCTCATTTCGTTCCAGGACAGCTGCATCATCTCCGATCCCGAAAGCCGTTGATTCTCTTGTAATCAGGAAATTCTTAGTCAATAAATCAATGGTTCCGAATTCACCCAGGGATTCCAGATCCGTTCTTTTTTCTTCCGACATGTGCTAAAATATATGGTACAAAGATAACAATGGAGAATGGATAATTGAAAAGTTAAAAGGGAAAGACGAACATCTTGCAAAATTCCGAATTATGAATTACGAATGCCGAATTAAAAGACTTGACATGAGCAGATAAATATCAATTATCAAGCTTTAAAAGCTCCTGTTTGAAATTGATTTCGATTAACCTTATGATTGAATTATTCATTCCAGGCAATCGAATCAATTGTGGTTTCTATTAACCCTTAGGAACATATAAAGTATCTTGATTTAAGAAAGAACTTTCCGCCATAACAGAGAGCTTTCATACCGTTCCAACTCACCAGCAATTAATGTATCGGTGGCGATGTATTTGCCGGACACCCCGGATTGGGACATTTTTGTTCCCCGTCGGGAATCGGAGTACTGCAGACCGGACAAACCAACCCTTTTTTTGCGAGATAATATTGCTTTTTCATGATCCTGATTTTACGATACTCTCTAAGGTAAGGAAAAAAGAATTTTGGGAGAAAGTTAAAGAGTATTATATGTTATAGTAGTATCAATTACCTTTTATTTTTTGACTCCCTCCCCCTTAATCCCCATCCAAAGGGGGGAAATAAAAAAGCTCTATCTTTCGATGAAGCTCTTATTGTTGACCCACTAGGGCTCCCCGACGATCCGCTCATGCGGATGTCAGGATAAACTTCTCACCACAAGTGGGTGAAAACAAAAAAGCTCCATCTTTCGATGAAGCTTTTATTGTTGACCCACTAGGGCTCGAACCTAGACTCTTCTGGACCAAAACCAGACGTGTTGCCAGTTACACCATGGGTCAATTGCGAGGGCAAAGTTAATACTAAATTCTTTTCACACAAGAAAACCGACAAAAAAACTTTAGTTTTTCGAACAAAAAGAAGAAAAAACATTGAAATTCATCCATTTAGCATTTTTCGGCATTTCAATGAGGAATCGTCGCAATATATTTATAACTTCGCGAGTCAAACTTTCAAAGTAAATCATGAATTACAATAAACTGAATAACCTTACAGGCTGGTTTGTTTTTTTAATCGCAACGATTGTTTATTTCCTAACCATTGAAGATACCGTTTCACTTTGGGATTGCGGGGAGTATATCACAGCAGCAAATAAATTAGAAGTTGGTCACCCTCCGGGCGCGCCGTTATTCATGGTATTGGGACGTTTGTTCTCCTTCTTTGCCGAGCCTGACATGGTGGCGGTATGGATCAACCGCCTTTCAGCTTTATGTAGTTCATTTACAATCTTGTTCCTATACTGGTCAATTACCATGTTCGGTAAGAAGATCATGCAACGCAAAGAAAGAGATTGGTCGAGAGGTGATCAAATCGCAACTATCGGAGCGGGTATTGTAGGAGCTTTGGCTTATACATTCTCCGATTCATTCTGGTTCTCTGCTGTTGAAGGAGAGGTTTACGCGATGTCATCCCTTTTCACTGCTGCCATTTTCTGGATGATCCTGAAATGGGATTCTGAAATGATCGGCATTAAACACGGTGAAATAACAGACAAGCGATCTCCGATGCGTTGGATGATCCTGATCTGGTTCATGTTCGGATTGGCTATCGGGGTCCATTTATTGGGACTACTTGCAGTGCCTGCGATTGCTTTTGTTATGTACTTTAATATGTGGGAAAAGACCACGCTAAAAGGAATTATCCTGACTGGTTTGATCTCAATTGTCGTTCTTGCTTTTGTGCAGGAAGGAATTATCCCGGGATCCGTTGCAGTTGCATCTTCTTTTGAAGTTGCCTTTGTCAATTCATTCGGATTACCATTCTTCTCAGGTACCATTTTCTTCTTCCTGTTACTGATCGGGGCGTTTATGTGGGCATTCAGATATGCAAAAAGAAAAGCAAAACCGATCCTGAATACTGTTTTGTGGAGTTTAGCATTCCTATTGATCGGTTACGGATCATTTGCAGTAATCGTTATCCGTTCCAACGCAAACACGCCATTGGATGAAAACGACCCTGAAAACCTGGTAACACTTCATGCTTACCTGAAACGCGAACAATACGGATCATGGCCTATCTTAAATGGTAATTACTGGAACTCCACTTTGGCAGACCAAAGCGAATACCAGGATGGAAGTCCATTCTATCTTCGCCGTTTTGTTGTTGAGAATGATCAAACAGGAATGGATGCAAAAGCATTTATAACTGAGAAAGAAGCCAATGACTGGGCGAAATCAAAAGGCAGAAACTATTCTGTGAAGGAAAAGTATTTCTCCAGTAACGAAAGTGTGAGAAAGCAAAGCAAACAGGTGTATTCACAAACCACCTTCTTGCCGCGGATGTACTATACATCCAATAATCCAAACGACCCAAAAATTACTGCTTATAAAAACTGGTCAGGTTATGACGCCACGGATGTAAGGGATTCGGATGAAAACGGAGCAGATGGTTTAAGACTTCCGCGTTGGGGTGAAAACATGAATTACATGTTCCGATACCAAATGAACTGGATGTACTGGCGCTATTTCATGTGGAATTTCTCCGGACGTCAAAACGATTTCCAGGGACATGGTGATGAAATGCGCGGAAACTGGATTTCAGGCTTCTCGTTTATCGATGAAGAACGTTTAGGCAGCCAGGAACATGCTCCATACTATACTTTGGAAAATCCGGCGCACAATAATTTCTGGCTACTTCCGCTTGTTCTCGGAGTAATCGGAGTGATCTTCCATTTCTACAGAGCACCAAAAGATGCATTCATTGTATTCTTAACGTTTTTCTTTACGGGTATTGCCATTGTCATTTACCTGAATCAAAAACCGTTTGAACCACGCGAGCGTGATTATGCTTATGCAGCCTCCTTCTATGCCTTTGCATTCTGGATCGGGTTAAGTGTTCTCGCCTTATATGATGCCTATAAGAACTTCAATAAGGTTGATTGGAAAAACATGCTGATCGGATACGGTGCACTTACCGGCTTCATTTTAATCTTTGCAATTGCGGGTGGTGGTTTTATTTTAAAAACATGGCTGGTAATCGCCCTGATCGGAATCATTCTGCTCGGCTTAGCCTATGGACTGCGAAAAGCACTGCCAAATCAAACAATTGCTGCTTCCTTATTCACCATTCTGACATTGTTTGTTCCTTATCTGATGGGCGAACAAGGATGGGATGATCACGATCGTTCGAATAAAACATCTGCACATGACCTGGCATACAATTACCTACAGTCCTGTGCTAAAAACGGAATCATCTTCTCTGTTGGAGATAACGATACTTTCCCTCTGTGGTATTTACAGGAAGTTGAAGGAGAACGAACAGACGTACGCGTTTGTAACACGAGTTTATTCGATACGGATTGGTACACGAACCAGATGAAAATGAAAATGTATGACTCGGAGCCGCTTCCTATAACTTTCAGAGAAGATCAAATCCTTCAATGGGCAGGTGGAACGGACCAGGCATTCTTCATGTCGACCACTCAAATGCTGAACCAAGGAATCAACCGTGAAACACTGGAGAAATTATTCAACATGAAGTTGAAGAAGAGCCCGAGAGAGTTCAAACAGTCTTTCACAAGCTTTGTGAATACTGCTTCCTCCGTTCTTTCAACCGTAAAAGCAAAAGACCCGGCTTATGATCCCAGAATCAATGAAATTCGTCAATTATTCAGTACTGCAAGTGCAGATTCTGCAACAATTGACCTAGTAGAGAGTCTGGAAAACGGTGTTCTTGAAATTTTTGAAGGATACAGAAATCAAATGCTTGAGGCCGATGTAAAAGGATTGGAAACATTGCAGGAAGTAATGGGATCGTGGGAAGACGGATGGTCGTTCCTTCCTATCAAAGAAGTAATTTCTTTCATGCAGGATGACAATAACATGATCAAGTATGGAACCGCTTCTTTAAGAGTGATTCCAAGTACTGGTTTCATTCTTCCGGTTAACAAGAAAAATGCTTTGGCATCCAAAATTATTTCCCAGGAAGAACTGGCAAACTGCGAAGATGAAATCCGTTTCCGTTTTAATTCCAGATCTGTTCAGGCAATCACGAAATCCGACATCATGATTCTTGATATGCTTGCTAACAATGACTGGAAAAGACCAATGTATTTTACATCTCCGGGTAACACGGAAATTTCTACAGCAATGTATCAAAGCGGACATTTACGCACGAATGGTATGGCTTGGGAGATTACTCCGATCCTGGCTCAGGGACGAACTCCAATCAATGAAAAATTGATGTATAAGCATCTGATGGAAACATATCATTACGGTAAAATGAATGATCCGGATGTGTTAACTGATTACTATGCAAGAAGACAAACCGTTCAATTCAGAACGATGTTTGCTCAATTGGCAGAACATTACATTACCGAAGCAGAACAAATGGAGATGAGCAAAGAGCAATACAGTCCGATGATCAAAAATCTTCGTGCTTCCGGTCAGGCAAAAGTGGCAGACTCATTGGAGAATTCATTTAAAGGATCTATGGGACTGACTCCGGCTCAATTACGCAAAAAAGCCGCTACAGTCATTCACAAATCATTGGAAGTAATGCCAGCAGAAGTTGTTCTTGACTACGGTGAAAGACCAAATCCTTCCGGCGGTATTAAAGATGCAAACGGTGCAGAGTATGCTCAATATCAGGATGGAGTTCTTCAGGATTATGTTGGCTTACTTTACAGAGCAAATGACAAACAAGGAGCTGAAAAACTGGGAGCTGAAGTAGCCAGACAGTTAGAAAGCATTCTGGGTTATTTCAAAAACAGCCCGGCAGAATTTGCAGCATCCAATTATCCCGATTACATCTCAGCTGTAATCAATTATGCAACGCTTCACAAATTTGCAGGTGATCCGCGTATCGGAAATCCGAACGGAGCATTAGTGAACCGGACGACGAAAGGTTTGGAAACCCTTTATAATGTAGATCTTACCCGTATTTACAATGAACTGGATCAACTTTCTTTAGAAAACGGGGAAAGCAGAACGGACGGAAAATTTGCTTCGGAAAAAGCACGTTTGCAAGGAACAATGAATGCCATAGACTTTACATTCGAATTGACGGGAACACAAGTTCCAAGTGCACCACAACCGGCTCCAACAGGAATGCCGGCAGGTGATCAGGCTGTTTTGAATGAAGATGTACTGAGCAATGTTCAGCCTTCTGACAACGATTCAATGATCGAATAACCGGTCACAAATGAAATTATTTAAACCTCCACGCTTGACTAATTGGGTTTTCCCAAGGTTAAGGTGGAGGTTTTCCATTTCCGAACCTACCGTTTTCATTACATTCGATGACGGCCCGAATCCCGAGATCACATCCTTTGTCCTGGATCTTTTGAAAGAATACCAGTGGAAAGCCACCTTCTTTTGCGTAGGACAAAACATCATCAAGTATCCCGAATTATTTCAGCGAATTGTAGCGGAAGGACACGTAATCGGCAATCACACTATGAAGCACCTGAATTCGGTCAAAACAGCCAATGAACTTTACCTGGCTTCATTTCGTGAGTTTGAACATATGCATCCGACCAAATTATTCCGACCGCCTTATGGCAGGATCAAACCAAGCATTGCTAAAGAAATAGGAAAAACCCACCGGATCATCATGTGGTCCTGGTTGTCGTATGATTACGATTTGAGTGTCAGTAACGAACGGATCCTTTCAGAGGCAAAACGGATCAAGAAAGGAGACATTTTAGTCTTACACGACAATGCAAAGATCGCCGAACGGCAAAAGATCTTACTTCCCGAGCTGTTTCAATTACTGAAGAAAACGGGATTTAGTTCCGAGGTTATTTCTGCTTAGGCTTTTTGTAGATCGGAACGGTAGAACAGGGTTCTCCATACATAATACTGGAGCAAACAGGCTGAACACGCACTAAAAATTGTGACATTGCTGCCTCCGGATTCGGGATATCAGAACACCCTTTTACGATCAGTTTTCCATCCGTAAATTCCCGGATATCCAATTGCTCAATACTCATTTCCAAAGCTTTCTGTTTCGCATCAGCCAAGTTACCGATAGTAACAGACTCTGCTATTCCAACCAGTTTTGAACTCACCAGCATAAAAGCCCAGGAAGGCAAAATGGCATCCACAGAACAAAACAAATAAACGTGTTTCCCATGAAATTGATTCCAGTCAAAGCTCTTTACATAATCCCGGAAGTCCTTTTCCTTCAAGACCAATCCCTGCCACAAAGAAGGTTCAAAATCAAAGCCTGCAAACTCAGAATTCTTCGGACAATATTCAGCCAGGTCAACTGCAATCAATCCACTTTGTGCTACCTTATTTACGATCTCAGACATAGGTACAAATTTACGGATTTCTCTTCTTCCGATTTCCGGAGAAGTTCCCCGGAAGTCATTTTAACAAAAATTGGTGAAACAGGTCTTTTGTTTGCCTTACATTTATGCCCATAAAAGTTAAAACCATGAAACGCGCCATTATTTTAGGTCTTGCAACTGTATTAGTACTCGGTTCTTGTTCATCCAATGAGAAAAAGATCATTTCCGTTGAAAAGAAAGTCGTGTACAAAAAATTAGATCCGGTTCAGGCTAATCGCAAACTGGCAATCGAAGTTTCAGGCATGACTTGTGAGCATGCGTGTGGCGGATCCATTCGGATGGCATTAAAAGAAACGGGAGCTGTTGACCGGGTTTCCTATGATTTCAAAGACGGAAGAAAGACAAATACAGCCTACATCACCTTTGACAAATCAAAAATCTCTGCTGACAAAATTGTTTCCATTATCGAAACGATCAATGAAAAACAATTCACCACAGGGAAATCAAGCTCTACGGATTTGGAAAGTGAGACAAAATCCAGCAGCCCGTCGACCACGGTGGTTACCGAAACCAAAACAAGCAAGATCAATGTAGAGGTTCCTGAAACAAATTGGGAAATGCCCAATATTTTCGAGTTTTTTTCTCATTTGCTCAGCTAAAAACAATCCCTATTTGTAGTTTTGCAGCATGAAACTGCAACATCGCATTATCGGAGAAGGAAAACCCTTAGTCATTCTTCACGGACTTTTCGGTTCTTCAGACAACTGGCAAACTCATGCCAAACGTTTCTCCGAGTATTTTCAAGTTATTTTAGTCGATCAGCGCAATCACGGTCACACCGAGTGGAGTGATGAATTTGATTACGATCTCCTCGCAGAAGATCTGCATGAATTACTTAGCGATTTAGGACTTGAAAAAGTCAATCTCCTGGGGCATTCCATGGGTGGAAAAACAGTGATGCGCTATGCACAGCTTTATCCCAATACAATCGAAAAACTCATTGTGGTGGATATGGGAGTAAAAAGCTATCCCCCACACCACCAGGAAATTTTAAAAGGAATTAATGCAGTGAATGCCTCTGCAATGGATTCGCGCTCAGCTGCCGAAGAAATCCTGCTTCCATTTGTACCGGAAAACGGAACAAGACAGTTCCTTATGAAAAACCTTTACTGGATCGAAAAGGGAAAATTAGCATGGCGAATGAATGTCAGAGTCCTTCAAAAAGAAATGGAAAACATCCTGAAAGCCATTCCCGAAGAAGAAGTCCTGGTCCAAACCTTGTTTATCAAAGGATCACTTTCCAATTACATCCTGGATAAAGACATTCCGGATATTGAAAATCAATTCCCTGATTCATCTTTTGTGACCATTGAAAATGCAGGTCATTGGGTCCATGCAGAAAAGCCAGAAGAATTCATGAATGCTGTTTTGGAGTTTTTGTTGAGATAGACAGGGATAAGACAGGGACGCGAAGCGTTGAAAATGAATCGCGATTGGCCTTTTTTTTACCACAAATGCGCAGATTTTAAAGGGCGCTTACCAGTCACCCTTCCTTAGAGTATCAACCAGTTGTTCTTTGGATTTGATATTCATCCAATTAATTCAATCTTAATGGCAATCTGAATTCAGAACTCACGGGATTTCCTCTTTTGGTTGCAGGGATCCAACGGGGCATGTCTTGAACAATCTGTAAAACTGCGTTATTACATTGCAAACAATCAGGTCCTTTTGTAATTATAGGATTCCGGATTTCTCCATTATCAGTAACAACGAATTTTACATAAATCTTTTTCAGATCTGGATCCTCTGATCTGAACACAGCTTGTTTCAATTCTGATTCAAAATAAGCTTTCAAGGCTTCCATTCCTCCCGGAAATTTGGGTATTTCATAAAAATCGGGTTCAGAAATTTCATATAAAAGTGTATCAACATCTGCTCTGTTTTCAAGATCGGTTCCACATAACCAACCTCCTTTCGATTCAGGGATTTTCACAGGAATCGGACCGGATTTCCCTAAACAATAATTTCTGGTTTTGTCTATAATCTCCTTCCATGAATTCAATTTTGAATGGTCCATTTGTTTCATCATTAATTGATTTCCCAACTGAACTATCGTAGTTCCCAAATTAGTACTCAAAGCAGATAGAAAGACAAGTTGCTGCGTTAAAAACGCATTTCGTTCCTTTAGATTCATTCGTTTTCTTTCCGTTAAGAAATCACTTAACGGATCTATCAATGCACTAATACCTAATGGTTGTCTTAGCAATGTATCCCGGCATTTTTTCAGTTTATCCAACGAAATATCTTCATATCGGTAAAACATCTTCCAATCTATCAGACTGTCATTTGTTTCGTTGATCAAGACATGCAGTCGAAATTTCTTTTCCTCCGTGTCGTCGTAAAGCGCCAATAAATCCTGAATCAATCGAGCATTTTTCTCATGTGCTTTGTAAATGCTGTCATTTAATCCCGATTGCACCTGAAGAAGAGAATCGACTATTTCCTTTAGAACAGTACTCTTTATTTCCAACTCTTTATTCTGCTGTCTAATGGATTGACAAAATGATTGACCTGACGTCATTAAAAGCAAAACAAACAGGAACTTAAATCTCATAACCACAGTGTTTTAGAATTCCTTATTACAGCAGCTAATTCAAATGAATATTAATTGGCAGGAAATATTGGGATTTCACTATTCTTCCCTTCAACTTTGCAGGTTTCCATTTCGGCATATTCCTGAAAACGCGAATGGCTTCTCTATCACATTCGGACAGCAAGATACTTCATGAAACTACTCCATTGTAAACTTGACCGGTAAATGATAAAACGATTTCACCGCTTTTCCATTATTCTTTCCGGGAATCCACTTCGGCATTGATTTGACCATCCGGATTGCCTCGTTATCACATTCTTTACAATCGGGAATACCTCTTGCAATTTTAACGTCAGTTATCTCACCCACTTCAGAAACAATGAATTTCAAAAATACTTTCCCCTGAACTCCAGCTTCTTTCATTGATTCCGGGTAACGCAGGTTTTTGGAAATAAAGGTTTTCAAGGCTTCATTTCCGCCCGGGAAACTGGCCGGTTCCTCCACATAAGTGTAAACTTCCTCCTGATCATTTTGTTTCACAGGCGGAGCTTCTACCATATCGTACGGTGGTTCGTCTATCCATTCAATCGTCTTTGTAATTTCACCGATTTCCTCTTCCTGTGGCGGTGGAAATGCATCATAGAAGACTTTTTTGTAGGCTTCCGGAAAACCATCCGGCCCTTTTTTAATGTATTCTGTCCGCAATGCATTGAGTTTACTTTCCAATTTCGACTCCTTGAGTTTGAACTCACTTGTTACAGCTTTATAGTAGCGCGACAAGGAATCCAATTTTGGAAAAAAGGCACAGAGCTTCGTCTTGTTCGATTCCAAATCCTGCTGGCGGACAGCGTTGTCTTTCGCATGTGTTTTATACTCATTGACTTTTTCAGTCAACAAAACATTCTGCTCCTTGCGTTTGAGTCCCTCCAGATAAAGCCGGTTCGATACCTTATCAAATCTCAAATCCTTTCTCATGATCTCCTTAACCGGCCGGATGAATTCCCGATACCTGGGAAATTCATTTCTATTGAGATTATCTTTCGGGATTATTGTATACGGATCAATGCCCAACTCTTTCAATTGACTGATTAATTCAGAAGTTTTGTCAATAGATTTCAGGGCACGCTTTTCTTCATTGGATAACAAATCCATCTGTTCATTCGTCACCCTTCTAAGAGAATCAAATTCACGCTTAGTTTGCATGAAAATTGCTAAAGCAGAATCTTGTTTTTGCTGCTCTAAAGCAAACTCCGCCAGGAGTCGTTTATTGCGTTTTTTTGCGGATTGTCCTGAAGCAAGCAAAGTAGCAATCGCAAAGAAAAAAGACAGAATTAATTTCATAGCTTATAATTTAAATTGAATCGGTAAATTGAAAACAGAATTCACTGCTTTACCACTAATCTTTCCTGGCACCCAATTGGGCATTGCCTTCACCAAGCGGATAGCTTCAGTATCACATTCGGGGCAATCCGGAACTCCCCTCATTACTTTAACATTGGAGATCTTTCCTGATTTGGAAACAATGAATTTCAGGTAGCATTTCCCCTCATCTCCCTTTTCCTTCGCCGTAGCAGGATACTGTATGTTTTTAGCAAAGTACTCATCCATTGCGGCTTTACCACCCGGAAAAGTAGCCGATTCATCTACGAGTTCATAGATAATTTCCTCTTTTTTCTCTACCTTTTCCTCTTTTGGTTTAGGAGGAGCGGGAACAAAAACATCATTTCCGGAATTATCTATCATATCGTGGTCATAATCGCGAACAACCGGTGGCCTGCCATCTGCAATATTATGAACATCAGGAAATTGCTGCCGATAGGCTTCAGAAAAACCCTTCGGACCATTTACCCGATAGTTTTCTTTCAATTCATCCATCTTATTTTTCAACACCGTATAATTTTCAGATCTTGTTTTCAATAAGTTGTCATACAACGTATTCAAAGAATCAACTGTAAATGCCATTTGTTTTAGGTGCTGAATTGCCGTACTCTTGCTTTTGACTTCCTCTTTGGTGAAAGCAATTGCATTTTTGAAAACTAATAGTTGCGCTTTTATCCGTTCATTTTGAACATCGACTTTTAATCCCTTCAACATCAATGTATCATAGGTCACCTTAAAAGGGTGAGGAGTTGTCAATGCTTTTTCCTCCGCAACATTGAACTTGCATTTTGGCAAATCTAAATTCTTTGTTTCTCTCAAGTCAACCAGTGTATTTGGATCAAAACCAAGTGCTTTGAGTTGGTGATGCAATGCAAGAATTTTTTCTGAAGTACGTTGAACTTGTTCACGTTTAGTTTCGATATCAAGCATTCCTGTTACAATCAATTTGTAAACCCCTGCAAGTTGTTTCGATTGATCTGTATATACCGAATAAATGGAATCGTATGATAAGTTCGTAACTCTCAATTCATTCCTCAATTGAGTATTGATCTTCTTTTTAGATTGCCCGTAACTAAACGAATAACTGAACAAAAGAAGAAAAATGATTGAAATGGCTTTCATTGTGATGTATTATGAATGCCAAATTACGAATTTAGGAATATTGAATCGGTTATATGTCAAAAAAAGTAGGGATGCGATTAATCGCATCCCTACTTTTTTATCATCACTTAATATCTTATTTAGATTGATCCAAGCGCTTTACCATTGTCAGGATAGTAGCAATACCTACCAATGGCTCATCCGTATCATCCAGCATTTCAACCAGCCATTTAACGACTCCACGTTGAATATGCGTCTTCGGATCTTCATCATTCGGAGTTACGTCTGTGCTGATTTTCTCTTTACAAGTAAAGCGGATGTGAATATTTGCTCCCGGATATACCGGTTTCGTAAAACGCAATTCATCAATTCCATAGTTCAACAACACCGGATTAATTTCGTAGCTATCCACAAACAATCCTGCTGAAATACTCATAATCAAATATCCGTGTGCCACCTGTTGATCAAACATGGTTCCGGCAAAATTCGTCTCTCTTTTGTGCGCATAGAAGTTATCCCCACTCAAAGCCGCAAAAGCATCAATGTCTTCAGCAGTAATTAAGCGGCTATCAGTAATCAACTGATCTCCCACCACTAGTTCCTCATAATGCTTTTTAAACGGATGAATGGAACTGATAATTCCTTTTGCACCCTGTTGGTAAACCTGGGTAATCTCGGTAATCGTTGTTGGATGCCCTTGAATAGCCGTGCGCTGCATATAATGCATCACTCCACGCTTCCCACCCATTTCTTCACCGCCTCCTGCTCTTCCGGGACCGCCATGAGTTAATAAAGGCATGGGAGAACCATGTCCGGTACTTTCCTTCGCACAATCTTTATTCAGAACCAGGATGCGTCCGTTCACACAAGCAGCTTCAACCACAAACTCACGTGCTTCCTTATCATCAGCCGTAACAATCGAAGTTACCAGTGAACCTTTTCCTAATTTTGTCAATTCAATTGCCTGGTCCAAATCTTTGTAAGGCATGATGGTTGAAACCGGACCGAAAGCTTCTATGTTGTGAACATCCTGTTTGTCAAAAGGCGAATCATTCAGAAACAAAATTGGAGAAAAGAAGGCTCCTTTATCTTTATCAGCTCCGAGCACATCAAACTGATCCATGTTTCCGTAGACGATTTGCTGCGATTTCGCAAGTAACTCCACATTTTCACGAACACGATCGACCTGCGTCCTGTTTACCAAAGACCCCATTCGTACACCCTCCCCTTTCGGATCTCCGATTGTTGTAGATGC
>CAMPIU010000009.1 GCA_946886545.1 uncultured Flavobacteriales bacterium
CCTTTATATCCTTTATTAGTTTAATTTTTTTTACCTTTTGAGAAAAGACAAACCACTGTTTAATCCGTTTGCCAATTCTTCAATGCTTGTAGTTTCGAGCATTTGCTTCAGATCATCCCTGATTTTCATGAACTTATCATGCAGCGGACAAGGTTGCAGACTGTTACATTCTTTTAAGCCTAAGCCACATCCCAGGTACAAACTGTTACCATCAATTGCAAAAACAATGTCGCTCAGTCTGATGTTTTTCCTGTTTTCTTCCGGAATTTCGAAGCCACCGCTAGGGCCTTTGGTGGATTTCAGGATTCCATTTCTGGAAAGAAGCTGTAAGATTTTTGCTGTGAAGGCCTCGGGAGAATCGATCGCCTGTGAAATGTCTTTCAAACTAGTCCGAACGTTCAGCTGGGACTGATGAGCCACATAAAGTGTTGCCTTGATTCCGTATTCACAGGTTTTTGAAAACATTTTTTTGTTTTGTTGGGACAAATATACAAAAAAATAATAAAGGATGTTTTTGTCCGAGATATTTAGCTGTTTTTTTGCAGGGTACTTCGGAGTGGGGTTTTTGAATAAACCTTTTTCGATTATGTTCAAACAAAAAAGTCATCCGCACCCCGATTTTTACCGGGATGTCAGACGACTTTTCGTTTTTTTACTTAGGAGCTGATTAACCAACCAGGTGAAAACGCATGATGCTGTCTGCAGGTTGTGTTCCTGTCAATTCAACATACACTTTTTTGTTGTTGATAATAGCTGCAATTGCTGTTTCATTAACCATGGAAGCAATCAGAGTAGGCACATAAAACCAAGTGTTTTTGAATGCTCCGTTTTGATCTGTAAGCATGACGTAAGCGCCACCGTTTTCGATCGGACCTGATTCATTTACTGTTACAACGGTCCAGGTTGTTGCCACTGCTTTTTCTACAGCTGGTGTTCCTTGAGGAGATGCAATATTTGACATAATTTATTAAGTTAAATTTTCCTACTTATGAGGCTTTCGGATATTTGCCTCCTGTTAATAACTGAACAGGAACAGGTCGTTTTTTTGAGTGGGTTCTGCTCCACCTTGTGAAATACTGGCTATAGCTGAAGCAAAGATTGGAAGGAATTGCGGTTTGTATAAGAGCAGAAATAGGGGATTGTTTGAAACGGTTAAATCCTTCTGGTTTTTTATTTTTTATGGGTATTTATAACTGTTTTTAGGTGGTTTTAGTCAGGTCAGCGTAAGTTTTAAGTAGATTTGACGTGTTCCTGAAAGGAACGAAATGATCGTTTTACTTTTAACTACATTCACTATGAAAAAGAAATTGCTTTTAATCGGTTCATTAATCCTGAATTGCGTATTAGTCATCCTGTTGTATTTCCAGTTTTCCGGAAAAACTACTCAAACAGCACAACATCATTATCCTATTGTTGATTTCACAAGTCATAAGGACAGTTTAATTACGGTGTTGGACAATGTGCGACGTTTTGTTACTGTTTTTGATAGCACGGATCATGATCTGCTTCGCGCTTATACGATTTCCGGTCATGACATGCTACAGGTAATGGGTGCTGACACGACTGTCATGAAACAATGCGTTTATGATAGCTGCAGAGCATATTTGGGATACGACAGTAATCATCATTTCAAACTGTATCTTACTCCTATTAAGAATCAGAAAGATGTGTTTTTAAACTTTAATCCGAGAAAAAGAGTCAACAGTGTACCGGACAATGGCAGTTATGTGTTGGACCTGATAGCTCCATGCCCCAATACCTGTGATACTGCCAGTGCACTTTATACATTTATAATGCCCAATCGATGAATACAACCAAGCTGATGCTGGTATTGTTTCATATTCCGATACTTGCAGTGGCGGTTCATGCTTTTTTTCTTTACAAAAAGTTGGACTTCGGATTAAAATTGCTTGCCGCTTATTTGTTTGCAACAGGAGTATTATATGCCATATCACTTTTTCTTTGGTTCCTGCACATCAATAATCTCTGTGTGTTGCATGTGATGGTGCCATTGAGGTTTGTGTGCCTGGTTTTGATCTACAAAAATATCCTGAACGGGTATGTTCGTAGGTGGGCGTTGTATTTGCTGGCTGCCGGATTTTGTGTTTACTCCGTAATAAATACCCTTTATTGGGAACCCTGGGACACTTTCAATTCAGGAGCAATGACTATCGAAAGTATTTTGATGGTCATTTTGTCCCTGTCTACTTACGTTTTTTTGATGGACAAACGCATGACAGAACACCTGAAGAATTCCTTGCGTTCTGTTGAATGGATCAATTCCGGAGTATTTATTTATTACACATCATCATTGATTCTTATGTATTTCGGTGTGCATATTATTCAGGCAATCAATCCCGAATTAAGCAGATATACGTGGATTGTGCATGCAATTCTCTCGGTAATTATGTATTATTGTTTTTGGAGAGCAATATGGAAACGAAAGACCATGTAACATTCATTGAAACCCTTTTACCCTTTGTGGGGATCGTTTTCCTGATCGCGCTCGGGGTGGTTTTGTTGACTCAGCAATTCCGGAAGAATCTGTATAGGGAACAACTCGAACAGGAAGCCCTTAAAAATCAACATCAGACAGAATTGTTGCGCTCCAGTATTTTGGTACAGGAACAGGAACGCAAACGAATAGCTCAGGATATGCATGATGATTTGGGAGCGGTATTATCAATAACCCGGATGCATTTATTGCAGGCAGAACGAAAAATAGGTACTTCGGATAGGGAATTACTGGGTGATTTGCAAAATATCCGCCACCTCACAGAAAACTCTATAGAAAATATGCGCCGAATCAGTCATGAACTGATGCCTCCTCAATTAGAGAAATTTGGAGTCCTCCAAACACTGGAAACCATTTGTGAGCAATTAACTTCCGCCGGAAAAATACATGCGGTATTGCAGGTGAAAGATCAGCCTGTTATTACGGATGAATTGATTAGTCTGACTCTTTACCGGGTGTGTATGGAATTGATCAATAATACCATCAAACATGCGGAAGCGAGCCAATTGCAATTAATCATTACTGCTTCAGACGAAAAAATCCGGGTACAGTTCAGTGACAACGGAAAGGGAATGCCCGGAGAAACCAAAAATCAGGGCGCAGGATTGAAGAACATTAAAAGCAGGCTGAGTTTTTTTGGTGGAGATATTACGATTGATTCCCGGCAAAATGGATTTAATGCCTTTGTTTCCCTTCCGTTTCAATCAATTAAAACTATAGAATGAAAGAACGCATTGCAATCGGATTAGTAGAAGACCAGGTTTTATTCCGGAATGGGATCAAAGCCATTTTGGGTGGCTGGGACGAACTGGAGGTTATTTTTGAATCGGGAGACGGTTATTCTGTCATCGATCGCTTGCAAAAAAGCACAGAAGTTCCCGACGTAATGCTGGTAGATCTTTCTCTTCCTCCCGATGGCACCAAGCCCTATTCTGGGGAGAACCTGACACTTGATCTGGCAACCCATTTTCCTGAAATGAAAGTACTTATCCTGTCGGCCTACCAGGATGAACAGTTCATTGCACGTTTAATCGAAATCGGTGCACACGGTTACCTGGTGAAAGACAGTGATCCGCTCGAAGTTTACCAGGCAATCATTGGCATCCGGCAAAACGGAGTGTATATCAATCAATTGGCATTAAGGGCAATTCAACGCAATTTCGGTAAAAAGACCAAAAGTTTGCTTCCCGCCACGACCGATCTCACCCGGAGAGAAATCGAAATTCTGCAATTGACCTGCGAACAACTCACCGCCGAAGAAATCGGAGAAAAGCTCTTCATCAGCGTAAAAACCGTCAATGGTCACCGGGCAAACCTACTCTTGAAAACCAATTCCCGCAACGTTGCCGGTTTGGTGATGTATGCCGTAAAGAACGGATTGGTGGAGGTGTGAGGAATTTTTATATAGTCAATCATTTAACAAACAAGAAAACCCAATGCTTAACACATTGGGTTTTCTTGTTTTTGGTAGTTATTAGAAATACAAAATCAATTCACGACTAACTTGTAGCGGAACAATTTGCGCGTTTGAATTTCTACAATGTAGGTTCCGGCAGGCAGTTGCTCTGAAACCATCGAATATTTTTGATTTGCTACGTTATCTGTCCGGTAAACAACTTTTCCCGTATTATCAATGAGTTGAATGTATTCGATGGGATATTCGGAAGAGAATAATGTGAGTTTTTCATTGTTTAATGGATTCGGGTAAATACTCACACCATGATCAATAATCGGGTCCAGGCCTGCACTCTGATCAATGATGGAAAAGTAGTTTCTATTGGAAACTTCCGTATAAGAATCGTTCGTAAACATGACGATAAAATAATTTCCGATACTTGCCGGTAATAGAGAATCGGTCAATGTTTTGCTTCCGGAAGCCTGGCCGTTGAAATAAGAATAACTGACTAAGGGATCGATATTCGGATCGTCCTGAGCATGATAAATTCCAAGCCAGTCTTTTGCAATTCCGGGAGCATCGGTCCAGGTTGCAATAATAGATTCGCCCAAATCATAGATCGGTTTGTCGATCCATAAATTGGTGATTGTATCTCCAACGCTGAAGAAATAAGGCTCGCCAATCACCTCTATTCCCTTGAAATAGTATTTTACGCTGTAATACCCTTTCGGAATTGGGTTTACCACAAATGATTCGGAAGTTTGATTCACTTTTGCCGCAAATGCAGCAGGTTGAACACCATGCGTAAAACCAACTTTGATAACTTCAATGGAGTCAGCAATATGTGGCGCATTTTCAACGTATAAGTTAATGGATTGACCGACAGGATATGAATTGGTGTCTGAAGTAATTGTCGGAATTAAACCATAATAGAAATAATCTCTCGGAGCAATTTCATTATAAGCATCCAATTCAAAGTAAGCAGCAAAATAAATATCGGAAGCACTTAGAACATTCGACCCGAAATTCATTGTTCCATTTCCCCCGGAGCAATATTGCCAGGAAGTGGAAGCAACAGGTCCCGGTGTTTGTCCGGTATGATAGATCCCAATCCAATCTGTTGCATTTCCGGGACCGTTTGCATAAATGGCCTGCATTGGTGATCCAAGATGGTATGAAGCAGAATCCATTGTGAGGTAGGGCAATGCTGAAAAGGAATTATAAACGATCAAAGAATCTGTCGGACTCCAATTCGACCAATTCAGGTTTCGATCACGGTGGCGGACTCTGATATAATGCTTTCCATTACCCAGTGATCCGGCTGGAATTGTGTAATTCAAGATGTTTATTCCCGCGTTCAGATCCTGAGTCGAATCAGCCGCCTGTCCGGGAGCCTGACCGAATAAATTTTCATAATCTCTTAATTTATCCAGTTCCAAAACAGAGAAATCAGATGCTTGAGAAACCTGGAATTCCGTCGAGTTCAATAACTCTGTTGTTGAAGTACTAAATGAGGACGATTGAACGGTTGTGGGCAATTCCAATGAATCTCCGAAATTAGTAGTAATTGAAGGAGTATTTGGAATTGCCTGGTTTTTATATCGATGAAACTCATCAACCAATTCATTATTCTTCCATTCGGAGTCGGCAAACATCATGGGACTTCCGATCGAGTAAGTTTCAATATCTACTTTTCCGTTAGTCACATCAAAATCCATGATTTGATAACACCAATTAGAGATAGTTTTTTGGACGTATTCAAAATCCTGCTCGGTTGATTGTCCCCAATATTGATCCCACGCAGTGCCGCCGGAAATAATATTGTATACAGGTTTTTCTTTGAACTGGCCTCTGGAATAAATGTGATGATGTGCACCAACATGCATAAAATACTTTTCGTGTTGCATGCACATCGGGACAGCATTGTTTTTAATCCACGAAGAAATATCTCCGACATATTGTTCAGACTCATACGGGCGGTGACTGAATGTTAAAACCCAATCCACTGTATTGTCATTATCTGCAGCATTGAGAACTGATTGCAACCAATTATATTGAGCAGTCCCAGTATGTTCCGAACTCAAACTGATAAACAACACATTTCCTACTTGCATTGAATAATAATTTTCAGTTCCTGAACTTATGCCCTGATAAGCTAATTGATCCAGGTAAAAATGAGCATAGTAAGCGTTCATCCCCATTGCACCATATGTTTCATGATTACCAACGGTTGTTTGAATAGGAATATAACCCGACAATTCCTGATTGTAGGCAAAGTGAATGTTTTTGTACTGTGTAAGGTTTCCTAAATCCACCTGATCACCAACCATAAAAGTCAGTTCAATAAAATCAGATGGATCTCCACCGTATTTTTCAAAAATTTTCTCCTTAGCTCGATGCACCAGCGTATCATATCTTCCGGTAGTTTGAATTTGATTATCACCCATAATAAGGAACCGCAAGTGACCATCAGAAGAAGCAGCCTGACCCGGAAGAGGTTTTGTTTTAAAACTCAAGGTATCTGATGAAAGCCCGTTGGAATGAACACAATAATAATACTTCGTATTTGCATTTAATCCGTTCAAAAGCCCGGTATTGTAATAATAACTGATAGTTCCATCATTAAACAATGATTGGTTACCCGTCACCGTAAGATTCAAATTGCTTGGAGAAGTCCCTAAAGAAATAGTTGGACTTCCGGCGTTTTGCGAAATCCAATTGACATAAATCGAATTTGGAGTGGGAGCCTGAAGATAGGGCTTAATGGTCTGGGCAAATGTGAAAACTGAGAGTCCCCAAAAGCACAGTAAAATAACTGATCTCATAGTAATTTTTCTTTTTGACAAAGAAAGCTTGGAAGAATTACTAGCCTGTTAAGAGCTTATTATTTGACTGGCAAGAAATAGTGAGCTAAATAATAAATCGATTTAGTTTTACAAGTCAGTAATTTGATTAGAACTTATTCAGTGATGATAGATCCAATTTTCTCTTCCCAAAAGTGTGAAAATCCATAGCCGGAAGTAATCATGTTTGCTGCTTTAAATGAGTGAAGTATGGATAGAGTGTAGATACTTCATAGATAGAGCGACGATAGAGCGACTATAGAGCGACTTTTGTTAAGGATTTAACAAGCGATTTTACAGAGGAATAAGAGTTTTTACCGGAAAGCCTAGTCTTAAAATCCTGGAGTCCTGATATCTTAATATCCAAAGCATTCTTCTCACAAATGTGAAATATCTAAATTGTGAAGCCAGAATAGGGTTTAGATCAGGAAAACTTCCAATTCGTAATTCGGCATTCGTAATTATTTAAAACTATTTTTGGCATAACTTTTAGTCCTTCACTAAAAACGAAATCTGAAATTATGCGCAATACCTTTTTACTCATTCTTCTTTTCGCTGTTTCCGTTCCTTCACTCTTTTCCCAGGAAGCTGAGAAACTGAAAAAATATCAGTCTGTTGTTTCCAAGCACATTTATTCCAAAGGTGACACGATTGTTGTTGGTGAACCCGGGAAGAATGTTTTTCGTGCGCAGAAGAAATACACCGGAATCTTTGTGAAAGACAAGAAAAATGTATGCGGGTTCAGCGAGCTTGATTCCGTGATCTCAGGATCGACATGTGTTATCAAAAACATTTTATCGTTTCAGGAACATTGCACCTTTGAATTTAAAAATTCGGTGGTTTTTGAATTGCAGGGACCAAATAACAGGAGCTTATATATGCCGATCGACAAAGCTCTGCAGGCAAAGGAGTTGATTGTATTTACCAACCCGGCAAAAACGAGTGGAATTGATTGGCTGGATGAACGCACTATGCTTCTTTTGAATCTGGAACAATTTAAAGGAAATTCGGAGGAGAATGCTTTGATGTATTGCAAGTTGCTTGATCCTCAAAAAGGAAAACAATACGAACTGAATCTGAACCAGTTTGAAAAAGAAAAGACCGAATGGATCAAAAAACTGGATGAAGCTCGAAAACAAGTCCGAATGAAAGATACATTTCTCATTAGTTTGCCTGCATACCTGGGGAAATACGCATTCGACAAAGGAGAGTTTCAGATTATCGATAATCCGGCAGCTTATGGTTCAAAAGCATTAAAAGTTTCAAGTGACAATAAATTTCTGTTTGAGAATTACAAGAGCTTCACTACGATTAAATCGGCGAAAGAGAATGCCGATTTTTTCCTTAATGTAAACACTCCCGATTACAATGGGAACCGGAAAGCTTATGCGCTTATCAAAGTTGTATGTACCTCTATAACAAAAGAACCTGTTCCAGGTGGTGCAACTCCCGAGAATCCCGGGAATAGCATTTTTCACCTGACAATCCTGGAAATCTCCATGGTGGATTCTGAAGATCAAAACTACAATTACATTGGAATGAAGAAGCTGAAATGAGCTGTTCAATGATCTATTTTTCTTAAACACATGGAAGCACAAAATAACCTGAAGCAATTGATACGGATGTTTTCAACTGTAGACGAGGAAGATCTTGATCTAATTTTGGATTGTTTTCAGATGCGCTTGTTTAAAAAGAATGAAATCATTCTCTCTGCCGGAGATGTTTCCAAAGAATTTTATTTCATCAATCGCGGATGTATCCGGACTTATTTCATCACAAAACAAGGTAACGAAAAGACGAGGTACATCATGATTGAGCCATCTATCGGGACGGCACTCACCAGTTTTATTTCTCAAAAACCGTCTTTCGAATTTATGGATTCATTAGAAGAAAGCGAAGTTTTGGCAATAGGTCATTCCGATTTTTTTCGCTTGACGGAGGAAATTCCGGGGTGGAAAAATTTCTACCTGAAAATAATGGAAATGGCATATTCCTTTCAAAACAGGAAGATCGAAAGCCTGGTTACTTTGTCTGCAAAAGAAAGGTATGATGAATTGCTCAGGGACACCCCAAAAATGACACAGCGTGTTTCCAATAAAATTCTAGCCTCCTATCTCGATATAAAGCAAGAGACATTGAGCAGATTGAAATCCAGGTAATTTTTTGATCCAGGTCAATGTTTAGGAACTATGTTGGTCGTTACTTTGCTAAAAAAAGACATGAGTAAACTAACATCATTTACATTTATTACCCTTAACGGGTTTTTCAAAGGTCAAAACGAAGACACCAGCTGGCATCCGCATGGTGGTGAAGCCTCTGAATTTGCAAACAATGCTTCAGGTGCCGATAACATACTGCTTTTCGGAAGGAAGACGTATGAGATGATGGCGGGTTTTTGGCCAACACCCATGGCTGCGGAATTATTCCCCGTAGTAGCAGAAAATATGAACAAATCTCAAAAACTGGTATGTTCAAATACCTTAACGGAAGCCAACTGGCAAAACACCTCAATTCTGAGTGGTAATGTGATCGAACAGTTAAAGCAGCTAAAGGAAAGTTCAAAGAAAGACATTACTGTTCTGGGAAGCGGAAGTCTTCTAACACAACTTTCTGATGCGGATTTGATCGACGGATATACAATCATGCTTGATCCTGTAGCATTAGGGAAGGGGACATCCATTTTCGAGGGTTTGCAAAGTAAACTGAATTTAAAACTGGTGTCCAGCCGGGTGTTCGAGAAAGACGGAATTGTGTTGCTTAACTACGAAAAGAACCAGGTGAAGGGAATTTAAATGGAACGAATTTTTCCCATTCCTTATCATCATTCTCACACTCATTCTGAATTCTAAGGTCAACTATTGTTTTTCAGAAGGAGAAGCAGAATGAGAATGAGGATTTTAAATTGTGATTCTGAAAATAAATCAGTATATTAAAGTAAAAACCACATTCTACTATGTTTGAATTTCAGAACCTCGAAGTATACAAAAATGCAAAAACCTTTCATTTTGAATCAAAGCAATTAATTAATTCGATTCAATTAGACAAGTCAACAAAGGATCAATTATCTCGAGCATCATTTAGTATTGTACTTAACATTGCAGAAGGGTCGGGTCGTTTTTCTAAACCTGACAGGCGACATTATTTTGTAATTTCAAGAGGATCTGTTTTCGAATGTATTGCCATTTTTGATATACTGCACGATGCCAATTCTATTAATACAAAAACCTTTGATTCCTTTTTGAAAAAGGCAGATGAATTATCACGAATCCTCTACGCGATGGTTAGAAATTTAAGCAACTGATTTGTTGTCTTATTTCAATCCTCTCATTCTGATTTAAGGAAGTTTCTTATTGCGTGAAAACTGCCGCATTAAGGGTAAAACCACTACCATCAAAATTGGCATACAGAACAAAATAGACGGATTTTCATTGAGCGAAGTACTCTTGTCTTCGGTACACATATTCTGAAAAACAACTCCGGCAAGCATAAAGAATTCAATGGTGAAAACGATTGCCGAAGCCAGAACAATTCCCAAATTCTGGTTCAGAATGTAAGAGAATGGCGGATAAAAGAAATACAGGAGTACAATGAGAATCACAAAGAGCAACAGTCCGATTAGGAACCACAGGTAAGATTCCCAGTTGTTTTCAGGAATGTCGCCTAAGGCAATTTCCCGGATCGCATCGACTGAAAAATCGGTAATACTGTCTCTGATTTCGGGGTTTCCATTGGTAAAACGTGCAAGATAAAAATGACTTTTCATTCGGGTAAGTAAACCGACATTCTCGATATCGTCCTTCGAAAACGGATCACCTTCCACATAATAATCATCAATTACATTTGTCGGGTTGAGTAAGACTACTTCACTTGCTTTGATCATCAAACTGTAGAGAAAGTTTTCGCCAATGATTTCCGGGTTCTTTTGGGTGTGAAAGAACACCTTGAGTTTCATGTTCGAGATATCATAATCTTTTGCGGCATTTAATACCATTCTCACTGATTTCACAAACTGAACCATTGCCCTTTTTTCCTTGAAATTGAAATCCGGAAAATACAGGTTGATAGAGCGAATCTTGGCAGTATCCGATTGTAGGGTCTTGAAAATATAGGAAATTGCCCTCACAACTGCTTCCTCGTTAGTTAGAAAACGATTGGTACGGTAAGCTCCGGTGAAACGGAAAAGAAGCTCATTGCTTACAGAACCGGTAACAGGAACCCCTGAAATGAATTGACGTTGTCTGAATTGGAGATTCTCCTCCAGGGAGAATTTCTTAATGGAAATACTATTGGATAAAGCCCGGGGGAAACGATGATTTCCAAAGTAGTTGTAGAAAAGTTCTTTCCCTGAAACACTGCTTAGGTGGCGTAAAATACTATCAAGGATCTGCTGGTTTTTAACCAATTCGTTCAGAGTGATCTTGCCCTTGTAATATTTTTTTAAAAAGGCATCGGCATTGGAAACGTAAACGGTGTCGTGAATATAGATCGTATCAAAATAGGGTTCGAAAAAGTAGGGGTCCTCCAGTGCAGGAATATCCCACGGAGCCACATAAGTTTGTCCGCGCTGTCCTTGTCCTGCCGCCTGAAAAGCAAGTGCAAATAATAGTAATAATCCTGCGATAGTTTTCATAATTCAATTCTTAATTCACAAGTTTTCCTTCTTTTTCCAATTCTTTTCTGATGGTGGTTTTGAGCATCTCAAAATTCAGCTTGCCGGAAGTTTCCGGATGGTATAATTGTAAAGCGCAGGATTGCACCACGTTGAGCATACTTCCTCCGGAAAGTTTGATCATAGATGCTTCACGAAGGATTTCCTCTGCCTGATCATCTAACCATTCTTGGGGAATTAACCGCTTCCACAGATCATAACGCAATTCCTGGTTTGGCACCGGGAAGTATAAAATAGACTGAAATCTGCGGAAAAAAGCTTCGTCCAGGTTGTCTTTAATGTTCGTTGCGAGGATCACCATTCCGGGATAATCTTCGATGCGCTGAAGCAGGTAAGCAACTTCCTGGTTTGCATGCCGGTCGTTGGAATCGGAAGTCTCTGTTCGCTTTCCGAATAAAGCATCTGCCTCATCGAAGAACAAGATCCAGTTTTGATGTTCGGCACGGTCAAAGATCTTGGCCAGGTTCTTTTCCGTCTCTCCAATGTATTTGGAAACGACCATCGACAGATCGATCCGGTAAACATCCATTCCGTTTTGTTTCCCCAGAAGTGAAGCCGTAAGCGTTTTTCCGGTTCCCGGCGGACCATGGAACAAACAGCGGTAGCCGCGTTTCAGGAACTTGTCGAGTTTCCATTGTTCATTGATCGTTTTTCCATGTTCCAGCCATCGGATAATCTGCTCCAGCTCTTCTTTTAAATTATATTGAAGCACCAAATCATCCCATTCCAAAGGCGTTTCCATTCGTCGGGCAGGAAAATCACTGCTGTAATCCGGGCGGTAATTCCCATCACGGTATACTTTTGCTAAAAATTCATCCGAAACACACAGTTTTCCGCTCAGGTAAGGTTCACCGCCTCCCTGACCTTCGAGTCGCACCACATTCTCCTTATAAAACCAATGACTTTGATCAAAGAGATTCACTACAACTTTACGTTTTTCCTCCGAATTGAGTGCCAAAAGAAAAGCGGCAGTTTCCCCTGTTGGCAGGAATCCGGTATGAGATGTGCCTTTCCATCCTCCGAATTCGGTATACGGGCGATCCAGGTTTTTATTCAGAATGAAAAACAAATCCAAGCTCTGTGGACTTACATGTGGCATGAGTGCTAATAGCAGAACGATCTTCTCTTCCCAGGAAAGTTCTTTCCCAGCCCACTTTTCCAGTTCATTGCTCTCAGGAAATGAAATTTCCTCCAATGATTTGTACTCGCTTTCCTGCCCGAAATAGAGCGCAAAAGCTGTGTGAAGCAGTGTTTGAAAGTATTGGATGAGTGTTGTCATTTAAAAACTGGTTATTGATGATCCCGGAACCATTTCCCGCAAGCTCTGGCACCTTTACTTATTCCCGGACCACATAAATTTTTACGCATGTATTTATAAGCATCCCGAACCTGGCCGGCATCTTGCGGATCGAAATCATAACGATCATTTGTCAATGAATTTTTTACGTGATAATACCGGCCTTCTGCATGAATGTGAATGGCGGCCTCATCACCAATGAATTTGGCAAGTTGGACAACATTACTTTTGAGCTGAATAGCTTTGGCTCCCATTACATCCGCTTCATTTTCAAGATTCATATCGTCATTGATGGCGGTGTTTTCTTTCAGTTGTCTGGTGGGTTGTACGCGACCTTGCTTTTGTTGAGCTACATGCCAGGCTTCATGAGGAAGGTGCTTCTCCTGTCCCGGAGCCACATGGATATCTGTTCCCTGCGCGTATGCATGAGCCTGCAAAGATGCGGGTTTCGCGGAATTGTAATGTACTTTCACATCGTCCAGGCTATGTCCGGAAAGATTTTCAACACCTGATTTTAAGTTGTCCGGCAGGCCTGTTTTATTCTCCTTAAGTTGGGCTGCTTCAAACTTTCCCTGAACAGGTTCTTCTTCCTCTGTAGCCAATTGAGTGGTTCCGCTTTTGTAGGCCTGAAGAATTGATCTTTTCGATGCCTGGTTTTTAGCTTTCGTTTGAACGGAAGGATTGTTAACCTGTTTTTGTTTTACATGTGTTTTCATAGGATTGATTTTAATCACCATAGATGTACTCCTCCGTTATGACCATGTTTTTGGTGAACTTCCATATTTACCAATACCATTTTATATGGATCTTTCAAATGATGCCAGGTCCATTTGGACTTTCTGTAGTTTGTTATTTGTGAAGCTTTTCCCCCGTTCCCAAACTTAACTTTGGATAATAAATGGTCTCCGATTGCAAAATGTTGTGCCCGGTCTTTAGTGTTGATCTGTTTTCCTGCCTTAGATAAATCCACTTCAGTATTGGGATCAACCGGATTGCTCCATTTTGTAGGAGTATTATGAGGGGTGTCAAAGTTTATGCATCCTTTATTGTCAGTTTTATACGCTACATTCTGGTAGCTTCCATAACTTTTTGGACCTGAAATGACATTAGGTTTTCTTGCAAATTGCGTCACATTATTCGTTTCAATATAGCTGTCAATTGCTTTTTCGTCTTCATGTGCTTCCAATCCCTGATGGTCTATTAAATTGATTAATTCTTCATCACTATCATCAACAGTGGCTTCTTCTTCAGAGACTTTAAACTCGCCATCTATAAATCTGCCTATAATTTCATCCAGGCGATCTTTATATCCTCGATTTATAAGGAAGTTTTTCATGTCTTCCATATCAGTATATGTGTTTATTTGGGTCTCCGATAAGATTTTTGCAATTGATCTGGTTATCGGTTTTAGCTGACTGACATTACCTGGTATTGCCTTAACGGAAAGAGATTGGAGGCTTTCGTTATCGGTTTTTTGCTGAACAATTGCTTTCGCTCCCATCACATCGGCTTCTTTTTCCAAACCGGTATCGTCATTTACCGGAATAGTCCCTTTCATCTGCCTGGTTGGGTTTACCCGCCCTTGCTTCTGCTGCACCACGTGCCAGGCTTCATGCGGGAGGTGTTTTTCCTGTCCCGGTGCTACATGAATGTCTGTTCCCTGCGCGTATGCATGAGCCTGTAAAGATGCGGGTTTCGCGGAATTATAATGTACTTTCACATCATCTAAACTATGTCCCGAAAGATTCTCAACTCCTGATTTTAAGTTGTCAGGGAGCCCTGTTTTATTTTCTTTTGGTTGTACCGGTTCTTCTTCGCCGGATTCTAACTGGACAGTATGATTTTTATAAGCTTGCAGAATAGAACCTTCATTGGCTTGATTCTGAGCTTTTGCCTGAATGGAAGAACTGTCTGTTTGTTTGGATTGTGAATGTGCTTTCATAACTCTACAAATTCTATTTAAGTACCTTTTCCGGATCAGGCAATTTCCTCGTCCTCCTCAGCTAATTGTGCTGTGTCAAACTTTCCCTGAACAGGTTCTTCGTCTTCAGTAGCTAATTGTGCTGTACTGTTTTTGTAAGCCTGAAGAATGGATCCTTCATTTCCCTGTTTTTTTGCTTTTGACTGAAGGGGACTGCTTTGTTTTCCTGCGGGTGTATTGATCTTACTTGCTTTCATATCTTGTTATTTTGATGTTTCATTTCTAAATTTTGCATTTTTATTCTTCTACCTCCATTTCACCTGAATTGCTTTCTGCATCCAACTGAATTTAATCGTCCTGAAATTCCATGGCACATGGTCCAGCAGCATATCGTATGCTTTGGATTCAACTGTCAATAAATGCAAATCGTCTTGTTCTTCCAATCTTCCTTCCCTGCGTAAAAATCCCTCTTGCAAACCTGTGACGGTGGTGTTTGTCAATCGTCCCCAATTCTGCAAAACACCTTCCAGCATTCCGTTTACCGTATTTTTCTCTTTTTCGCTTAGATTTGATTTTGCCGGAATTGGAGCCCCTGTTTTAAAATTGGTCAGGAGTTTATTTAACTGCATAGTGTATTCGGGGAATTCCTCATCCCCGAAGACTGCATATTGTGTCAGGAAAATGGCTTTTATGCGGGCATCCCGGTTTTTAAACTTCCCGTTTTCCGTTAGTTCTAACATGGTGAAAAGTCGAGGTAGGAAAGGGGAAATCAAGACCAAACCGGCATTGTCTATGAAATGGCTCGCAAGTGTATTCTCTTTTTCGGCTTCTGGAACGGGATCTTCATCGGAATCTTCTTCTTCCCCGGGAAAGTTGTCCGGATCTTTTTCCAGCGTCTGATGTAATTGCTGAAGCAGGATCTCCCGGTTGTTTACAGCAAGAAATTCCCGGATGAGCTGGATTTGCTGGGTGCGACTCAGACTTTTTTTGATCAGGTTCCATAATTCATAGATGAGGTCTTTTTGACTCCGGTGTCTTGCATTTTTTGTGAACTGGAAAATCGTTTGTAAAAGCAACTGGTTATGAATACTGATCTTCCATTTGCGCTGGATGAAATCTGTTATGTGTTTAACCGAATCCAAAACAGGAGTAAGGAAATTCATCCATTCAAAATCTTGTGAAATAGCATTCATCATAGGCATGCTCCGTTCATTCTCTGTGAAATAGTGCAATAACAGTTTTTTGTTTTCGGCTTGCTTCTTTGCAAGGAAGGAAGTACCCATTGTTTTTTCAGTGGCCTCCGAGTCGATCTTCAACTTGATGGAAGCCAGGATTTTAAACAGATTAAAAGGTAAAGAGAAATTTGAGTTTTTGAAATCCGAACAGAAAAAATCAACTAACTGTTTCAAGGTCAAATTGTAATGGGATCCTGTTTTTTCTAAAATGCGCTGTACAATATGTTCCTGGTTGAATACTTGGCTCTTAACTTCCTCCAGTACGTCAAATAGGAAAGTCCACTTCAAACGCTGAATTGAACCAATGGTGCGTCCTTCTATTTGCGTCCCGTTTCCTGAATGATTCAATACATGCATGAATGCAGACAGTTCGGCGGATTTTGATGGGAGAATTACTGCTAACAAACGATGTCTGGCAGATTCCCTTAAACGATCCAGAAGCAATTCCCTGAATAGGGAAGAACTCAATTTTGCTTTCAAATCCAATAACTGCTCTTTGTTCAATTTCGATCTTTCTTCCAGTAGCCGGATTTGAAAATGAACGGAATCGAATGTTTTGCTTTGTTCGGATTTTGGTTTTCCCTGAACCCATTCCAGGTAAAGTTGTTGCACCAATTCCCTAAGTCCGGTTTGAGCTTTCCAGGTACTCGTTTCCTTGTAAGCAAAAGTGATGATTTGCCAGATTTCAATATTATAGCGTGCCGAAAGCCGTTTAAAAACCTGCCAGATCAAGTATTCCCGATTGATTGCCGAACTTTTTGAAAGTGCCAGCAAGGGGAGGATCACCTGCCATTTGAAAAGTAAAAAGTCACCGCTCGATTTCCCTTGCAAGGCCCCGCTTTGATTCTGTTTGTTCAGGTGCCGGGAATATTCAATAACAAAAGGTGCATCTGCAGGAACGAGTAGACGAACCAGGTCGTGGATTTCTGTTTCACGAAGCGGTTTAATAATTTGAAGAACGTTTTTCTCATTTTCAAGTAAAACGCGCAGCTGGTTCAGGTCATTCTCCTGTAGTTTAAACTTTTGGCCGGAAGATCTCATTTCACGTAAAATGTGTGGCCATTCATCGGGTTTTTGAATTCGAATTGCCATGAACGAATGGTACTCTTCTTCTTTTAGTTCGCTTAGAATAACCTGTAAGCCGGATGGAATGACACTTCCATAGTCCTTGTCAAGAATAAATGTGAGTATTTTCAGTAATTCTCCATAGCTCAGGTTGATATGTGATGCCAGGTTACCGATCGTTTCACGTACAAACAGCTTTTTGTTGAATGCGGAACTTTGATTGCCCAATAAATAGGAATAAATGACTTTCCAGATGGCGATCCTTCGTTCTTCTTCGCGAATAGGTACTCGTGTGACTTCCGCATATTTGATCCGCAAAAAGATCACGTAGGATTGAATGAATGAAAATTCTCCGGGAGCAATCAGTTTTACGGCATCAAACAAACTTGAATCTTCGAACTGATAGACCATGCGGTGTTGAAGGCTGGTGAAATGGCCATAAGATTTCAGAAACGAACTTAACTCTTTTGAACGGCTTTTAAGTACGAGTTGAAATAATTCGGTAATGTTTTTGAAGCGATTGGCTAAATTCCAGTTCAGGGTTCCATGCAGCAGAAATTGTTTCAATGCGTCCAATTGATAATCTGCTTCTTCGAGCCGTTTATCTTCTTTTTTGGTAGGATAAAGAATTTCCTTCAGCAAACATTCCTCCAGTTTTTCTTCCAAAATCCGCTCGAAATCTTTTTCAAAGTCTTCTTCGGCAATACTTCCCAAATCGATATCCAGTTTTGAAATTTCAATTTCGAATCCGTATTGATCACAGCGCATCAGCACCCGGTCTGCAACAGCTGTAATGTGTTTTTCGGCAAAGAGTTCAAAATCCCGATACCAGCTTTGAACAAAAGATTCATTGCCTGCAGTTACATGGAGCGCTATGGATGAAATACTGTTCATTGGATGTCCTTTAAAAAAGGTTTGCTTACTCTGAAAAATGCATTGATCGATTCCGAGAAATGCACCAGTTCCTTTGTCTTTCTGCTGGCAAGTGCTTCCCGCCATTTGTAGTAGATTTGCTCAAAATCGTAGATGTAATCGGGTTGAACCTGGTATAGTTTGATTCTCAGATGCGCCGGAAGCCGTTCTCTTAAAAGTTGTTCCAGGCGTTGGTGCATTTCCTCATTCTCAAAACGGCTGGAAGCAATAATAGATAAGGTGTTTCCTTCATTTTCGCCGTGTTTATCAGGATGTGCAAATTGCAGCAAACGGTGTTCTACCAAATAAAACAAATGTCTCTCCGGATTCAGGAAACGCATAAATGCCCAAAACCGATTGGCAGAACGGATCAAATGCTCCCGTGTTCTGTAGGATCCTAAAATCATCCAGTCTTCTTTTCCGGGATAACGGAACACCAGAATCCAGCGACTGTTTTCACTTAGTTGGATCATGCGGTAATTTCCGGCATTGGCCCCGACTTCCAAAAAGCTTTCAAATAGTGCATTTCTGCGGATCAAGCTAATCTCTGTTTGCAGGGAAGGGAAGTATTCTTCTTTCCAATCCATTTCATGCACCGGAATATTTTGTGGAGATTCGTTGAAAATAGGATTGTAAAACACTCCGGAAATCGGTGCAATATCTAGGTAAACTTCGTACTGTTCAAAGAAAACGGAATCCGGAAGCAAGTCGAGCCCCTGTTTTTTGAGGAGTTCGCGAATCGGGATTTCGGACTCGATTTTTTTTCCATGGAGTAAGGAAAAAAGTTCTTTAAATACAACATTGCTTTCGGTAGGACTTAATTTATTGAAAGACCGGAAACGGTTTCGATTGAGTTCCGGGAGTTCTTCCGTAAGTGCTGCCCGGTAATTGATCTTTGATTTCGGAGGCTGAAAATCCTGGAAGAATTGTGCGGTATCTTCCCCGTACAAAGTGTCCAGTATATCAATAAACCCGGATTTTTTACTCTGTATGGATGCCGCGTTCTGCAAGAGGTTATTCTTGTTGAATTTAGCCCGGTCGACAACTTTTGCCACATCCGGAATTGAAACAAGGGAAACGGTTCCCTCCGGAGGAGTGTCTTTAAAACTGATTAATTGCGGTGTATTCTGGATTTGTTCAGTTACATTCGCCATCATGAAATCCATCATCAGCAGATAACCCTTCAACTGCAAAACG
>CAMPIU010000010.1 GCA_946886545.1 uncultured Flavobacteriales bacterium
GAACAGCAACCTATGCTTTTATTACAGCATTGGAAGCTGCAGACTTGGATGGAGACGGCGATAACGATGTTATTGTCGGAAGAAGCGGAGATATTGGTAAAACGGCTGTTCCCGGAACAACAACCGGTAGTGCTACGGGAAATACACCGGGTATTATGAATGCAACTCTTATACCTGGCGTTTCAGGTGCTATCAGCGGGATAAAAATAGTAGATGTTAATAACGATGGAAAGCTGGATGTATTAGGTGTTTTCAATAATGGTGGTACATCGGTAGGAGCTTTAACTGTAGCAACTGCAACTAATTTCGGTATTAATGCAGGATATGTATTAACACCTACAAATGTTGGATTCGCTTCAGAAATAGATGCTTCAGGCTTGGCCGCAGCAGATTTCAATAATGATGGCCTGGTAGACGTAATTGTTCCTAACAAGACTTCAAACAGCTTTACCTTACATTTAAATACAACTCCGATAATTACAGCAGGCGGACCAACTACTTTTTGCAGCGGAAACAGTGTGACATTGACTTCTACTCCTGCTACTTATTGGTATAATTGGGACCCGAATAGTGAAACTACACAAGCCATTTCAGCAACTGCAAACGGACCTTATTATGTAGTTACTTCTTCTTCCTGGAGTGATTGGTGTCAGGCTAAATCAGATACAATCACTGTAACTGTTACACCGGGACCAACAGCACCAACTATTACTCCGGGCGGACCAACTACTTTCTGTGCGGGTGGTAACGTATTGCTTACCTCATCTGAGGCAACAGGAAATCAGTGGTACAAAGACAACGTATTGATTTCAGGTGCGACAAACCAAACTTATAGCGCTACAACTGCAGGAGTATATACAGTAACATATACAAGTGGCGGATGTACTTCTTCACAATCAACCGGAATTACTGTAACTGCAAGCCAAACACCTGTAATTACTGCCGGCGGACCAACAACTTTCTGTACCGGTGGTTCTGTAGTGCTTACTTCCGATGTTACAACGAATCTTTTATGGTCGAACGGAGCAACTACTCCTTCTATTACGGTAACAACTTCAGGAAATTATTCGGTGCAAAATATTGTCGGAGGTTGTCCTACTTTAACATCAAATACTATTGTAGTAACGGTTGCGGGTACATTAAGCACTCCAACTATTTCCCCTGCCGGGCCGGTAACTTTGTGTCCGAGCGGATCAGTAACTTTAACTTCTTCCTCTCCTACTAATAACATTTGGTCGACCGGAGCTACAACACAATCAATTGTTGTAAATACTCCCGGATCCTATTTTGTTCACCTGGACAACGGATCTTGCTCTTCACCGAATTCCACGGCGGTTACCGTGACTGCCGGATCAACTCCTGCAGCGCCAACAATTACTCCTGGTGGTCCGACAACTTTTTGTACAGGTGGTTCTGTAACCCTAACTTCAAGTGCGGGAACTTCCTACCTATGGTCAAACGGTGCTACAACAGCTTCAATTAATGTTACAACCGGAGGAACTTACACGGTTCAGGTAACCAATGCTTCCGGTTGTCAGAGTCCAGTAAGTGCCGGAACTACTGTTACAGTAAACACTCCTCCGGCTGCTCCGACAATTACTCCGGGCGGGCCAACGACTTTCTGTGCCGGTGGTTCCGTAACCTTAACTTCAAGTGCGGGAACTTCCTACCTATGGTCAAACGGAGCTACAACAGCTTCTATTAACGTAACAACTGCAGGTTCATATACCGTTCAGGTTACGAATGCTTCTGGGTGTCAAAGTGTTGCCAGTGCTGCAACAGTTGTAACCGTGAATGCTTTACCTGCTGCTCCGACAATTACTCCGGGCGGGCCAACTACTTTTTGTGCAGGAGGATCTGTAACCTTGACTTCAAGTGCAGGAAATTCATACTTATGGTCAAACGGGGCTACAACAGCTTCCATAAACATAACAACTGCAGGTTCATATACCGTTCAGATTACTAACGCTTCAGGTTGTCAAAGTGTTGCCAGTGCTGCAACAGTTGTAACTGTGAATGCTTTACCTGCTGCTCCGACAATTACTCCGGGCGGACCAACGACTTTCTGTGCAGGTGGTTCTGTAACCCTAACTTCAAGTGCAGGAACTGCTTACTTATGGTCGAATGGGGCTACAACTGCTTCTATTAACGTAACAACTGCAGGTTCATATACCGTTCAGGTAACGAATTCGGGATGTCAAAGTCCGGCCAGTGCTCCAACAGTAGTAACTGTGAATGCTTTACCTGCCGCACCGACAATCACTCCCGGCGGGCCAACGACTTTCTGTGCGGGTGGCTCCGTAACCTTGACTTCAAGTGCAGGAACATCTTATTTATGGTCTACAGGAGCTACGACAGCTTCCATTAATGTAACAACTGCAGGTTCATATACTGTTCAGGTGACTAATGCCTCGGGATGTCAAAGCTCTGCCAGTGCTCCAACTGTAGTAACTATAAATGCATTGCCAGCTGCTCCTACAATTACTGCGGGGGGACCTACAACTTTCTGTAACGGAAATTCTGTTACTTTGACTTCAAGTGCCGGAACATCTTACTTATGGTCTACAGGAGCTACGACAGCTTCTATCAATGTAACCACTACCGGAACATATACTGTTCAGGTGACCAATGCTTCCGGCTGTCAAAGTGCGGCAAGTACCGGAACAACCGTAACAGTTACAACCGGACCTCCGGCTCCGACAATTACTGCGGGTGGTTCAACTACTTTCTGTGCTGGTGGTTCCGTAACATTGACTTCAAGCGCAGGAACTACATACTTATGGTCTAACGGAGCTACAACGCCTTCAATTAACGCAACAACTTCAGGTTCATATACCGTTCAAATCACCAATGCTTCGGGATGTCAAAGTGTTGCCAGTACTGCAACTGTGGTAACGGTAAATGCTTTACCCGCTGTTCCGACAATCACCCCGAGCGGACCAACAACTTTCTGCTCAGGTGGTTCTGTAACACTGACTTCGAGTGCAGGAACTTCCTACTTGTGGTCTAACGGAGCTACAACAGCTTCCATAAACGTAACAACTTCAGGTTCATATACTGTTCAGGTGACTAACGCTTCCGGTTGCCAAAGTACTGCAAGTGTTCCAACAGTTGTGACTGTAAATGCTTTACCTGCTGCTCCGACAATTACTCCGGGCGGAGCAACAACTTTCTGTGACGGTGGTTCAGTAACTTTAACATCGAGTGCAGGAACTTCCTACTTATGGTCAAATGCAGCCACAACTGCTTCTATTAGTGCAACAACTTCCGGTTCTTATACCGTTCAAATCACGGATGCAAACGGATGTACAAGTCCGTTTAGTTCTCCAATAGCAGTAACAGTAAATGCTTTACCTGCAACTCCAACGATTACGCCGGGAGGGCCAACAACTTTCTGTGCCGGTGGTTCCGTAACCTTGACTTCAAGCGCAGGAATTTCCTACTTGTGGTCTAACGGAGCTACAACACCTTCTATTAATGTCACAGCTTCAGGTTCATATACAGTTCAGATAACAAACGCTTCAGGATGTTTAAGTACTGCGAGCGCACCAACGGTAGTAACTGTGAATGCATTACCTGCTACTCCGACAATTTCTAGCAGCGGTGCGGTGAATTTCTGTTTAGGTAGTTCTGTTGTTTTGACTTCAAGTACAGGAACATCCTACTTATGGTCAACAGGTGAAACAACACAATCGATCACAGTTACCGCAAGTGGTTCTTACTCCGTTCAGGTAACAAATGCTGCCGGATGTTTAAGTGCTTCCAGTGCACCTACAAATGTGAATGTTAATCCTCTTCCGTCTACACCAAACATTTCAGCCGGTGGGCCAACAACATTTTGTGCTGGCGGTTCTGTGACCTTAACATCCACAGGAGGCTTTTCATATCTTTGGTCAAATGGGGAAACTACCCAATCTATCGTGGTAAACTCTTCAGGAAACTATTCAGTACAAATAGTAAATGGTTCAGGATGCCAAAGCTCATCAAGCAATGTTATTTCAGTAACTGTAAACCCACTTCCGGCAACTCCGGCAATTACTCCTGGCGGGCCAACTACATTCTGCGCAGGTGGATCTGTAACATTAACTTCAAGTCCGGGCACCACTTATTTATGGTCAACCGGTGCTACAACAGCTTCAATTAACGTAACAACCTCCGGTTCTTATACAGTACAAATTACCGGTTCAAACGGATGTACGAGTCTGTTAAGTTCACCGACAAATGTAACTGTAAACCCTGTACCTTCTGTTCCAACAATTACTGCGGCAGGTCCTACAACTTTCTGTGATGGTGGTTCTGTCATACTGACTTCTTCTGCTTCAAGCGGAAACCTTTGGTCAACCGGTGAAACGACGCAATCGATCACCGTAACAAGCAGTGGTTCGTATACAGTAGAACAAATTTTAGCCGGATGTTCTTCAGGTAATTCTTTAGCAGAAACGGTTACTGTAAATCCGAACCCATCTGTTCCAACAATCACTGCCAGCGGACCTACAAGCTTCTGTGCAGGTGGTTCTGTTGTATTAACATCATCTTCTTCAACCGGGAATCTTTGGTCGACAAGTGAAACAACACAATCTATTACAGTTACAACCTCAGGCACCTACACTTTAGATGTTACGAATGGTTTTGGGTGTACCTCGTCTTCTTCAACAATTGTAACAGTAAACCCTATTCCTCCAGTTCCCACAATTACTGCAGGCGGACCAACAACGTTCTGTTCCGGAAGTTCAGTTGTACTAACTTCTTCTGCTTCCAGCGGAAATCTTTGGTCGACAGGTGAAACAACGCAATCTATTACTGTGACCACCGCCGGTTCGTATACAGTAGAGCAAATATTAGCGGGATGTTCTTCAGGAGTATCAGCTTCAACAAATACCACCGTAAACCCAACTCCTGTTACTCCTACGATCACTGCAGCGAGCGCAACAACTTTCTGTGATGGTGGTTCTGTGATATTAACATCTTCTGCTTCAACCGGAAATGTATGGTCTACAGGTGAAACTACACAGTCGATTACTGTAACGGTTTCTGGATCTTATTTCGTAAATGTTGTTGGCGGACCATGTACCTCTGCTGCTTCAAACGTGATCAATGTTACGGTAAACCCAATTCCTTCAGTTCCGACAATTACTGCAGGTGGGCCAACAACTTTCTGTTCCGGAAGTTCAGTAGTACTTACTTCTTCTGCTTCCAGCGGAAACCTTTGGTCGACAGGTGAAACAACACAATCGATCACGGTAACAACTGCCGGTTCGTATACAGTAGAACAAATATTAGCAGGATGTTCTTCAGGAATATCAGCTTCAACAAATACCACTGTAAACCCAACTCCTGCCACACCAACAATTACTGCCGGTGGTGCAACAACGTTCTGTGCAGGTGGTTCTGTTGTATTGACTTCAACTGCAGGTGCTTCTTATCTATGGTCAACAGGTGAAACAACACAATCGATCACTGTAAGTACTTCAGGTTCTTATTCGGTAAGTATCGTTGACGGACCATGTACTTCTGCAGCGTCAAACATAATCAATGTTACAGTGAACCCAATTCCTTCAGCTCCAACAATTACAGCTGGTGGACCTACAACTTTTTGTACCGGTGGATCTGTCGTATTAACTTCTTCAGCTTCCAGCGGGAATCTTTGGTCGACAGGTGCTACGACACAATCAATCACAGTTTCCACAAGTGGTGTTTATACTGTAAACGTAACCCAATTGGGATGTACCGGTCCGGATGCAAGTCAAACAATTACAGTTAATCCGATTCCTTCGGCACCAACCATTACTGCCGGCGGACCAACGACATTCTGTACAGGAGGATCGGTAGTACTTAACTCTTCCGTTAGTTCAGGAAATACCTGGTCTACAACTGAGACAACACAATCAATCGTAGTTACTACCAGCGGTTCTTACACAGTAACTCAAACGCTTTTGGGTTGTACTTCATCAGCCTCAACACCTGTAAATGTTATTGTTAATGCAATTCCTGCTGTTCCTACTATTACAGCCAGTGGTCCAACCACTTTCTGTGCCGGCGGATCAGTTACATTAACTTCGTCTTCCGCAAGTAATAACTTTTGGTCTAACGGGGCTACTACTCAGTCTATTGTCGTAAACACTTCCGGCACATTCTTAGTACAGGTAATTTCAAATGGATGTAGTTCAGGAACTTCAGCTCCTAAGACAGTAACAGTAAATTCATTACCACCTGCACCAACGATTGTTACAGGAACGACCGAATCAATTTGTGCAGGTTCTTCAGTAACATTAACATCCTCTTCAACAGGAGGAAATATGTGGTCTACCGGTGAATTGACACAATCAATATCAGTTTCTTCGGCGGGTTCATATTCGGTAACTGTAACTGACGGAAACGGTTGTGTATCACCTTCCTCATCACCGACCGTAGTAACAGTAAACCCAATTCCGGCGGCACCGATTATTAGCGCAAACGGACCAACTTCTTTCTGTTCCGGAGGTAACGTTACGCTTACTTCATCATATGCTTCAAATAATTTGTGGTCGAGTGGTTCCACTGCAAATTCAATTACACTAAGCAGTAATGGAACTTATACGGTAACTCATACAGATGGAAACGGATGTGTTTCTCCTGCATCAGCGCCGGTTACCATCACAGTAAATTCAATTCCTGCAGCACCTGTTATCACGGCAAGCGGACCTACTTCTTTCTGTTCCGGCGGATCAGTTACATTAACATCTTCTTATTCGACCGGAAACTCATGGTCAACGGCTGCGATGACACCTAATATCACTGTAAATACAGGAGGAGTATATAGTGTCATTCATATTGACGGAAATGGATGTGCATCGGCATCTTCTTCCCCGGTAGTTGTAAATGTTTTCTCTAATCCTTCTCCACCTTCTATAACTGCAGGCGGTTCTACAACTATTTGCCAGGGATCATTTGTGACTCTCACATCCTCTTATACAAGCGGGAACACCTGGTCAACCGGAGGAGTCACCCAAAACATTAATGTGACTACCAGCGGAACTTATACTGTTACTCATACGAATGTTAACGGATGTTCAAGCACAAGTAGTCCGATTGTTATAACAGTGATTCCTGTATCTTCTATTCCAACTGTTTCGGCATCCGGATCAACTACGATTTGTGATGGTTCTAGCGTTACATTAACTTCATCAGATCCGAACAGCACTTGGTCAACCGGGGCTACAACTCAGGCTATCGTCGTTACGACTTCCGGTTCATATTCGGTAGTAGGTAATCAAACAGGCTGTCCTTCACAACCTTCAGCTCCTGTTGTTGTAAACGTAAATCCTTCACCGGCGACACCGGTCATTACACCGAGTGGTCCGACAACTATTTGTGAAGGAGAAGAACTATTCCTTTTCACTTCCGGAACAGGTACAAACACTTGGTCTACCGGATATATCGGGCAAGTATTGGAAGTAACCGTTTCCGGAAATTACTGGGTATCCGTTGAAAATGTTTACGGATGTACTGCTTCATCAACAGTAGTTCCCGTAACTGTTAATGCAAATCCGGTGGTTACAATCAATCCAATGGGGTCTATGTGTACTTTCACTGCACCATTTACTATGTCAAATGGTTTGCCTGCAGGTGGTACTTATTCGGGTGACGGAATTACAGGAAATATCTTCTACCCTGCTGCAGCCGGTGTCGGATCATCTATTGTAACATATACGTATGTGGATGTAAATGATTGTTCCAGCTCAGCTCAAACTACCCTTGAGGTAAATAATTGTGCCGGAATCGATGAAGAAGAAAAATCATACTTCTCTTTATTCCCGAATCCGAACAACGGACAATTCAAAGTGACATCAAGCGGAACTCCGATGGAGCATATCATTATCTATGATGCACAAGGGAAAATGGTATTCAATGAATCTTACTCGGGAATCTTTACCCTTGACTTTGATTTGAATGCCTATTCAAACGGTGTTTATTATATCGAAATTAACAGTGATCAGGAAATTCGGGAACGAATTCCTCTAATCATTAATCATTAGAAACGATGATCCCGACTTCGCCACAGTGAACGTCGGGATTTTTGTTAACAAATATTTCTGTTACGTATTTATGTCGAAACAATTATTAAGATATTTGGATTTCCATAACAAAACGAATGAAATACGTTTATACCCTTCTGATATCATTTGTATGCCTTACATCTTTTAGTCAGGGAACAAATGATTTAACGGCTGAGGATCGTGCTTACCTCTTTCATATTGTCAAGAAAAGCCCTATTCTGGACAACAGCATCGGTCGCTATTTTGAGTACTCCGGCCCGATTGTCCGCTTGATGAACAAGGAATTAAATTACGACTCAATTGAGAGTTATATCATCAATAATCCCAATTCACTTTTTATCAGAAAGGGAGAAATCGAAAAATCTCCTAAAGGTATAATTGCTGAAGCAGCTAATAAAATGGCGCTTTGGGAATTAAATAAAATGCTTCTGGCATCCCGTCAGTCGGAAAATGATTTGGAGCGCTATAAAACACAATACAATCAATTTGAAGCTATTTTGAAATCGAAGCTTCCTTCTTCTGCAATGAAAACTGAAAACGGGAATATAGAGATTCAAAAGAAAATTTATGCCGTACTAAATCCAAGCCTTAGTTTCGACGATAAAGCAGCTATGCTGGCAACCTTTCACTTCCTATCCGTAGAAGATCAATTAGTGACCATAGAAGCAATGAACTATGCAACCAATGCGTACGTAGAAAAGCGGGCTTACGAAATCTTCCTGCAATTGGGTGGAACTGCTAACATCTTCAAAAACAGCTTAATTGCTGCCGGTGATGGTTCGGAAACCTCCGGTTTATTGAACGAACGCGAAAAGGATGAAAACGGAAGATGGAACAAAGGACTTCCGAAAGCTATCGGGCTCTTTCCTTATGAAGCCAAAATTATCGACCCGTCTAAAAGAAATAAAACAGCACTTGAACCGGTTCGAATGCCTGTCCTGGACTTTGAAACCGTTGGCGAAAATCGCTTAACTCAACTTCATTTTGATGTTTGGGGGTACAATTCTAAAAAGCAAACAACAGTAGTTATAGAAAGAAACGGACTGTCTTATCACTTGTTCGGATCAAATGACACACGTTTCCTTTCCCCTGATTCCACTTACAGTGACGGGAAAACTTTCCAAACAGTAATCGATGAACTGGAAAAAGGTAAAGTTGCCAAACTTTGGGACAAAATCCATGGAAAGAAGGGCTACGATTATGAAATCGAAACTGCCAAGAGAAAAAAGGACGAAATTGAAAAGAAAATCAACCAGGACGAACACAAATATTCAGATATGACCCAGGGAACAATCACGACTAGTTCAAAAGTTCCCGGCTCAGTAAAAAGAGCAAAGAAAAAAGCCTTAAAAAAATCAACCGGGGGCGAATTCAAAGCACAGCCAAAAACAGATTCAGGCAAGAAAACCCGAAAAAAAGAGCAGGAAGGTATCATTTACCTCTATGGTGAATACGAACGTTATAAAAAAATAATTGCTGAACTGGAAATTGAAAAAAAGGCTGCAATTGACCTTTTGGCGATCTATCAAAGAAGACTGGATAATTACAAAGCCGCAATGGGGCATCATTGGGTTGATTACACCGAAAAAGACGGACTTTATACCTTTTCAGATTCATCAACTTTCGATTTATATACCCAAGAGTTTACATTCAAAGCGGATACTTTGAAAACGCCATTTGAGGTACGCCTGATTGCCATTCCCGACGGCCCTCTTTCTGACAATGCCGACGAAGTAATGCTGCACGTTAATCTTGTAGATTCGAAACCAGGATTCGATGCCCGGGTTCAATTGAATCTGGTTGATCAATTCGAATCAAATAAATGGAATTTGAATAATGATTTATTTCATTCATCAGACAGTGTTTCTGTGAGACAATTCTTTGAGGCGCTTTTGGACAAAAAAATGCACTTTGAGGTCATTAGTCGCGGACAAGGAGTAGGAAAATGGAACGGAACAAATGTAGTAAGGGCAACAGACAGAACCGAATGGAATGCATACCAGGGTGGTACAGATGAGGAGCGTTTAAAAGCCAAAATGGATTCTTCCAATCTTCGTTTGCGCTCCACCCAGGTCAACATCTTCCTAAACCGCGGAATTTTGCTGGAAATAAACACCTTCACCGATCCGGTAAAGACCAACCTGAAATCCCCGAATGAATCTGTTCAGGCGGAATTGAATAAATACCGATTAAGCGGAAACGATTACTTATCGGCTTTGAGAACCGCAGCAGTGATTCAAAAATTAAAAACAGAGTTAAATGTACTAGCAGGAACATACCTGAGCAGAGAAGATGCTAAAATTGTGATTGACCGTTTAAACAAACAATTAGACAATGCAAAGGTAAGTTGTGGCCCGACTTCATTTAAGTGGCAGGAACTGTTGAATATGAAATAAAGTGGGGTAAGAATTTTAGAGTCAAGAACAAATTAATTAGCAATTATGAATGATTTAATTATCAAGAGGATTCCCATCTTTGATAATTAATAATTCAGTCTTGGCTCTCAATTAATTCCTCCATCAGATTAACAGTATACAACTGCTCACTAGCACGTGTAACTGCTGTATACAACCAGCGCAAAAAGGAAAAGTCTACCTGTTCGAATACCAAATAGCCATGATCCACAAAAACAACGGACCATTGCCCTCCCTGGGATTTATGGCAGGTTACGGCATAAGCAAACTTAATTTGCAGCGCGTTGAAATAAGGTGACTTCATAATCTCCTGATAGCGCTTTTGCTTATTGTGTTCATGCAGAAAGTCCTTTTCAATCTCGAAGAAAAGGTTTTTCAGAAAATTGCGGTCCAGATTGGGCTGTTCAATGGTCAGAGTTTCCATAAAAGCGATTGCTTCAAATCGATCCAAATCAGGATAATCGATCAGGGAAACTTCCAAATGTGCAAAACGGACTCCATACACCTCTTCAATCCTCCTGATCCGATGAACCTTCAACAATTCTCCGTTTGCGATAAATCCCGCGGAACTCAAAGGGTCAAGCCAAAAGTAGTTGTTCTTTACCACCATGAGCAAATCTCCTCCGCAAAGTTCTTCTTCCATCATCAGGATCCGGTTTCTGATATGCTGATTATATAAATTCGCACGCTTGTTTGACCTGGTAACGATCATTACCTCATCTGCTCCATAATTGCTGTAAGCTGATTCTATCTTCTCAATCAGCTCATCTCCGGGAACAGCTTTTACATCAGCATAAGTGTGTAAATTCAGTTGCGGTACTGTTTCGTGTACCTGTGCCTGTCGGATTCGTGTAGCGTTTTCCAGGATCCCCGAATCGGTCCGCTGACGAACAACTGAAGTCAAACCATAAATTGTGAAATGTACCAAAGGAAAGTGCTGATCCAAATAGGTTGTGCTCAATGCCGGGCTTTCATCCGAACCAACCGGTGGAAGCTGCCCCTCATCCCCCAATAAGATCAGTTTACAATTCTCTCCGCTCAAAGCATATTGAAAAACATCTTCCAATAAGTTTCGCGAAACACTTCCATCTGCCTGCAGCGAATAATCCCCTATCATGGAAGCTTCATCGATAATGAAAATGGTGTTCTTCGATTTGTTAGGTGCGAGCTGCAGTCTCACGGTCCCATCCGGTCCGGTTCCCGTAAAATAGATCCGTTTATGAATCGTTGTTGCGAGCATTTTTGACCGCAATGAAAGTACTTTTGCAGCTCTTCCCGTTGGAGCCATCAACACTGTTTTACGTTTTAACACGTTCAATGCCTGAATATAAGCTCCCAGAATACTCGTCTTTCCCGTTCCTGCATATCCTTTCAATATAAAACAGGAAGGATTCTCTTCTTCAAAGGTAAAATTGGAAAGGTACCGGATTAAAAGATCCTGTTCTTCGTTTGGTGTATGCCCGAAAAAAGACAAGATCAATCGATAACATTCCTCTTGAAAAGATTCTGAATCCATGGTTTAAAATTACAAATAAATAAGTATCACAGGGACTTCGACTCCGCTCAGCCACCTGTCTGTTCACCCATTCAGGAAAAGGACACTGAGTGGAGTCGAAGTGAGCCTTTTCTTTTTATCTTTGTTTAAAACGAATTTGTGCAGTTAATACTAGAAATTACTCAACAAAGCATTGCAGCCTTCCAGCTTGCCGGAAGTGAAATTCAGTTATTGGAAAAAGCAAATTGTACGAAAAGAACTGATGCCGGCTACAAAGAAGTTTTGACACTGGTAATCGAAAAAATCGGGAATCTGGATCGCTTCGAAAATTTCTCCTGCTCCTATTTTGCACAAGAATTTTGCCTGGTCCCGAATTCCCTGTTTGCAGCTTCAACACCAGAAACCCTGTTACAATTCACCGCACATAAAACAATTTCAAAAAGTGACACAGATTACAATCGCTTGCCCGAATGGACTTCAGTGATTATTTATCAGCTTCCTATGTGGGTGAAATCCGTTCTCATCCTGAAAGCACCAAGGATTGTCATTCAACATGAAATTGCTCATATTCTGCGACATTTAACAAGCGGTTCTCTGATCCCCTTACGAAGTCATTTGGTTATGCACGAAGAACAATTTTCCATAGTAGTCCGGAAAGATGGAAATATTGCTCATGCCAGCATACAGGAATACCAGACAGAAGAAGACATCGTGTATCATTTGGCAACAGTCTTCACTCAGCTCAAAATAGATTCGAAGAATGAATTATTTATTCATGGTACCGGAGAACAGATTGAAAACATTCAAAAACGCCTGGAGTTACATTTAAAAAAAATCAATTTGTTTGAACAAACTAAAGTAGAAATACAAGCATCCACTCATCTTCAATATCAGACATTGTGCGTATAGTAAGAGGTATTTACAAAGCTAGAAGGTTTAGTCCTCCCAAAAGTTTTCCTTCAAGACCCACAACGGATTTTGCAAAAGAGGGAATCTTCAATGTACTGGAAAACAGGTATAGCCTGGTCAATATGAATATTTTGGATCTGTGTGCCGGAACCGGAAATATCTCATTGGAATTCCTGTCGCGGGAAGCCGGAAATGTAACCTCGGTGGATAAACATCCTGTTTGTATCAAATTCATGTACAAACTCAAAAAGGAACTGGGAATTGAAGACGAATGGTTAATCACTAAAAACGAAGTGCGCGGTTATCTCGACAATTGCAGCGATACGTTTGACCTGATCTTTGCTGATCCGCCTTATGACTTGACCTTTCACGACACGATAGTCCGCATTATTCGCGAGCGCAAGCTCCTGAATCCGGGAGGAATTTGTTTGATTGAACACGGAAAGCAAACAGATTTGACACAGGAAAGCGGATATTTAGAAACCAGAAACTTCGGTAATGTTTACTTTAGTTTCTTTCAATTTGAATGATATGAAAAAAAGTGCATGCTTCCCCGGATCATTTGATCCCTTTACCAAAGGCCATGAAGATATCATCAGAAAAGGACTTGGTTTATTTGACGAGATCGTTATTGCTGTTGGAATAAATTCTACAAAAAACTATTTATTCCCGCTTGAAAAGAGGTTGCAGCACATCAAAAGCTGCTTTCAGGATGAGCCTAAAATCCGGGTGATCACTTACCAAAAACTTACGGTGGAAATGTGTAAGGACGAAGGATGCAACTATATTTTACGTGGATTGAGAGATGTGAAAGACTTTAATTACGAAGTTCCGATCGCATTAATGAACCGTTCAATGACAGAAATTGAAACTGTTTTTTTAATCCCCGACACTTCACTTTTCGCGATCAATGCAACTATCATCCGCGAAATTTATAAAAATGGCGGGAAAATTGATAAGTATGTAACAAATTTCGAACAGCTCGTTAATTAGACATGAAGTATTTCATTTATCACAAGCAGTGCTTGCTCTTATTCGTTTCCCTTGTATTTTCCCAAATCCATGGCCAATCTCTTACTGAGATCACCGGTTTTGCTCCTACTTATGTAGGGAAAGAGATAGAAGTTTACCAAATCTCGGACTTCATTACTCTCAGAGAGGAGCGAATTGCTTCGTCAACAGTGAAGGCCGATAGTACATTCAGCCTTGTTTTCAATTTGGATGAAACACGTAAACTGATCTTAAAAGCAGATAACAATAAGGCATACCTTTTTGCAAATCCTGCGGGAAAATATGATGTATTGTTACCCGAAAAGAGTAAATACGATCCTTATAATCCTTCCGGGAACTTTGTAGAACTCGTTTTTTTCAATCTAGGAAAAGACGATATCAACTATAAAATTTTGGAGTTTAATCGCTGGAACGACGAGTTCGTTGCGAGATACTACACCAAACACAACGCGGATTCAAAATATTTTGTTGCCAGGTTGGATACCTTTAAACTGGACGTAGAAAAATACTATAAAGCCGATACAAGTGATAAGTACTTCAATTATCACAGAAAGTATACTATTGCAAAATTAGATGATCTTCGCTTCATGGGTTCCCGGAATCAGTATGAAAAATACGATTTTTATATCCGCTCAACACCGGTTTACTACCAAAATGAAGCTTACATGCAGTATATCCTGCATTTCTATGAAAAACTGCTGCCACGTCTTAATTCTGAATTGAACAATAAGGTATATCTTGGAATATTGAAGTCAAGTCCGACAGTTATTGCTAAAGCACTTTCTCAGGAATATACGTTATCGAAACAGTATAAACTTAGGGAGTTAATTATGCTGAAAACGCTTTCAGAGTGTTTTTACGAAAAAGATTATCCGCAAACCAATATTCTAACGATTCTCGACAGCGTTTCAAAAGGTGCATTGTTTCCGGAAAACAAGATCATAGCTCAGAATATCCGTTTCAGACTAACGGAACTAAGTCAGGGAGCTAAGGCTCCGGATTTCCTACTGAAAGACGAAGGTAAGGATCTTACACTTCAGAATTTTCAGAAGAAATACCTCTATTTGTTTTTCGTAGATCCAACCAGCCTGGAAAATATGAAGCAAATGAATCTTTTGAAACCTATTTATGAACGTTATAAAGAGCAGATCAACTTTGTAATGGTATACAAGGAAAAAGACGGTATCGATTTAGCTAAATTGAAAAATGAACTTCCCTGGAAAGTAATATCCGGCAAAGAGAGCAATTCTATTTTCAAAAATTATAATGTGGTCAATTATCCGTACTATTTGCTGATCGATCCGTTTGGCTACGTAGTAAGTGCTCCGGCTTTGGGTCCGATTCCGAATGGTTCTTATGAGACTATTGACAAAATCTTCTTTTTAATCCAAAAAGCACTTAAAGAAGGAAATGGCACTGATCGCTAAATAAGCTTTCTTATTTCAAACTCCGGTCAACCCGATTCATTGTTATTCGCGAATTCGAGTTATTTTTACAAAAAATTGAAAGAATGCGTTACAATCTAAGTGAAGTAACAGCGATTATTCGCGATCGAAGAACTATTTACCCGGAACAATACAGTACTCGAAAAATTCACAAGGAGCAAATAGAACTTTTGCTGAACAATGCAGTTTGGGCTCCGACACACGGAATGACTCAACCTTGGAGATTCATTGTTTTCCGGGACAATGCGCTGAATGACCTTTCCGAAGCACTGGGAAGTATTTACTTGTCAGAAATCCCAAAGGAAAAACAATTGGACAGCAAATTGGGAAAACTCATGAGCAGGTCCAAAATGGCCAGTGCCGTAATTGCAATCATATTGGATCGGGAAGACTCCATCATTCCGGAAGAAGATGATTTTGCCGCAATCTCATGTGCGGTTCAAAATATGCACTTAACTGCAACAGCACAGGGAATCGGTGCATTCTGGTCTACTCCGGGAATTATGAAATCTAAGCGTTTTAATGAGTTTTTAGGCCTAAAGGAAGAACAACGCTGTATTGGTCTGTTCTACCTCGGATATCCGGCTATTGAATGGCCGAAAGGTCAGCGAAAACCAATTGAATACCTTACTGAGTGGAAACAATAACTCAGGTAAATAAACGTTAGTTTACCAACTAAGCAAACATAAAACCCGTTTAAAGTAGAAAGAGAACAAAGTACAATGCAAAAATCCATATTTATCTTACTTATTTGTGCTTTTTCGCTTGTTTCTTATGGGCAAAAACAAAAAAAGGAACGTTTCCCTTCCTATTTTGGAATTGTAGCTGCTCCGGTAATCCCAAACAATTTCATTGGCGCAGTTCACACCGAATTGATAGACAGCTCGGGATCCATGACCACAGACTTTCACAATAAATGGGGTTTTACCTTCGGAGCAACCATCCGGATCGGATTGTCAAAGAATATCAGCCTTGAAACAGGAATTTCCCAGGTAAGACGCATTTACAATGTGGGAGTTTCAATTCCCGATTCAAATATTTATGACAGTCAGAAACTTTCGTTCATCAATTATGACATTCCTTTAAATGCACTTTTTTACGTTAAATTGACTGAAAACTGGTATGCAGACGCTTCACTTGGAGTCTCCATAACACATTACCCTTCAGATGTTCAGGATTCCATGCTTCCTGCTCCAAAAAAAGCCATTTTTGTTCAGGGCAGAAGAACCGAAAGCACTTATTTTGCCTTTAACGCCGGTTTCGGATTCGAATACCGAACGGAAAAAGCAGGCACGTTCTTTTTGGGATTTGGCGCAAAAGTTCCGATGAAGGATCCGTTTTTTGGTGTTTCCATTCTCAGACAAAGTGGAACCTCGAAACAACTATTTGCTTACAAACCAATCTCAGCAGGTTATTTCACAATTGATTTCAGATATTTCATCCCTACTCCCAAAAAGAAAAAAGATCCTGTGAACAAACCCATTATAGAATAAATGCAACTTCCTCCAAGAGCAAAAGAAATCATTGAGAAATTCAATTTAAAAAGTCATCCTGAGGGTGGCTTTTATGCTGAAACATACCGCTCGGAAGAAATGATTTCCGGAAAAGACCGGCAACTTCTAACCAGTATTTATTTTCTGATCACAGGAAGTAGTATTTCAAAGTTCCACCGCATTCAATCCGATGAATGCTGGTATTTTCACGAAGGCTCTCCCCTGCTCGTCCATAGCATTTTACCTGATGGAGAACATCAGATTACAGAACTTGGGCTGGATTTTACTCAAAACGAAGTTCCCTTTCATGTAGTTCCGGCTAAAACTATTTTCGGTTCGCATTTGAAGCATGATGAAGGATACGCCTTTGTTTCATGTGCAGTTGCCCCTGGTTTTGATTTCAAGGATTTTGAATTGTTTTCTTCCGAAGAATTAATGAAATGCTATCCCGACCATCGATCCATCATCACTAAATTGACATAAAATGTCAAAATGGAGAATTTACTTATTGGGATTTGCTACTCTATTGATGGCTCCTCTAGGCTGGCTTCTTTGCGGAATGCCTGAAATAAGTGAATTTCTGCAGCTGGATCATATTACAAGTGTTTGGACTGGAATCGGAATCGAATTCGGAATTGCATTTGGAATCCTCATGCTCATTTTCACCAATACCGAAACGGCCAGGAAAAGTTTTTCCATGCAGCATCAACTGATCAAATCCCTGCGATTAAACCTCTTGGACATTCTTTTTTTATCACTCTGTGCAGGATTCGGAGAAGAAATCCTCTTTCGAATTGCCATTCAGCAATGGCTGCACCCGGTTTTAGCAACAATTGCTTTTGTTGCAATTCATGGTTATATCAATCCGCGCGATCTTGAAACGACCAAATATGGTTTGCTTGTATGCTTGTTTATTTTAGTATTGAGTTATGCTATTTCAGGTGAACAGGGTTTGTGGTTTTGTATCGCAGCCCACGCAAGTTATGACTTTGTGCTGTTCTATTTCTGGGGACGAAATTAGGGTTCCACGTAAATCACCAATCGATTTGTTTGTTGTGACAGAAAACAGACCGGAAATGCGATGGAGGGATCGGCTTTTATTTTCTCAAGCATTCTTAAACTGCAAGCCGATTCCGGGATGTTCAACATCGCTCCTGCGTATTGTAAATTCAACTCTCTCAATCCCCTCATATATTGTAATGAATCGGGAAGTTTGTTCAGATTATTGAAACTCAGGTCCAGGAATTGCAGGGAGGATAAATACCCCAAATCTTCCGGAAGCTTTTGGATGGAATTTCGATTCAGTTCCAATTGTTCCAGTTTTTTCAAACTCCCTAACGAATCTGAAACAAAAACCAGTTTATTGTTGGACAGAAACAGGCGTTCCAGATTCTGAAGCCTGCAAATACAATCAGGAATCGAATCAATATCATTATAAGCCAGGCTAAGCACTTTTAAGTTCTTCAACTCACAAATTGACTTCGGAAACGATTTGAAGTGATTACGGCCAAGATAAAGGACTTCCAAATTCGGAAGGTTTTTTATTTCATCATCAATATTGCTGATCTTATTTCCAAAAAGAGAAATTTTGGTGATCGTTGTGTCGTAATACAGCTCGTAAGGAATCTCAGTCAGGTTCTTATAATTCATAGAAACCTCTCTTCCCTTTGTTCGGGTTGCGGTTACAACGGAACAAGCTGCGCAAAGACTTGCAACAAATGCTATGAAAAGGATTTTCTGCATAGAAATTCGAAGATACAATAATAAAATCGGAAGTGGATCGCAAAAAATATATGACAGATAGGGCGTGATACCTCACATCCCCGCACGCATCACTTTTCAATCCAATTAAACCTATTGGCACAATTTGTGTCTTAGAGGTATAATCATAAAATAGTTTAGTATGAAGACAGTAATTTTAGCATTGGTAGTCCTTGTTGGTGGATCCGCAATGGCTCAGCAACAGGAAAAAAGAGAGCGTAAAACGGCAGAAGAAAGAGCTACGGCTTCTGCTCAAAAAATGACCACTAAACTTGGTTTAGATGAAACTCAAAAGACCAAAATCTACGACATCAATTTGGGAATTGCTCAAAAAAATGATGCGATTCGCAACAACACCTCCTTGACCAGAGAGCAAAAAATGGCTCAATTGAAAGAAAATCAAACCGCACGCAACGCACAATACAAAGA
>CAMPIU010000011.1 GCA_946886545.1 uncultured Flavobacteriales bacterium
CTTTAAAATGTACTCGTTTGAGTAACAGGAGTAGGGGTGCTCTTGTTTTTTCGATTAATAGCAAAAAAAATCCTTTGTCTTTTGGCAAGGGATTTTTTGTTATCCAAAAATACGGTGAATTGTTGAATTAAGATTTCCATGCCGGAAAGAAAATCCTTCGGAACGGATTTTTTCATTCGAAACTTTATTCCCACAAACCAGCATCATGGCCATTTTCCCGAAAAGAAGCCGCACAATAAATTTTGGAACTGCGGGTAACAATCTTTTCTTCAGAATTTTAGCAATCAGTTTGGTTAGTTCTTTATTTGTGGTATTTCCCGCAGAAGCATGGTAAGCACCCCGTAATTTATTCACAATCACAAATTCAAATACGCGGTAAAGATCCTCACAGTAAATCCAGGGAATTGCCTGTTCTCCAGAAGCTAAAACTGCTCCAAAACCTTTTTTAACCGGATTAGCCAATTTCTGCAAAGCTCCGCCAGATTCGCTCAACACCACTGCAATTCTGACTTTGGAAACCAGACAGATCTGTTCAAACTGATCGGCTGCCTTTGCCCATTTCCGGGTAATATCTGAAATAATATCATTCCCAAAAGAATCGGATTCTTTGTAAGTTCTTTCCGGATGATCAAATCCGTAAGCCACGGCTCCGGATGCAGATACATAATGCTTTATATCCGGTGATTTTTCAAATGATTCAAACAAAAATAAGCTTGTATTCACTCGTGAATCATACAACTCTTTGATCCGTGAATTGGTCCATCTTTTTGCTGCCAGTTCTGCACCGCACAAATTAATTAATACAGTGGTTTTTTCAATAGCTAAAGGATCTATTGTTTTGGAATCGGGATCCCAATTCAGGAAAAAGCGATCCAAATCGGACGCTTTCCGGGTCAGGATCCAGACTTCATGACCGGCATTTCTCAAATGGTTTGCCAAACCTGTTCCAATCAATCCTGAACCTCCTGCTATTACTATCCTTTCCATCTATTGTTGTGATTTTAAAATTTTCATTCAAAGAAAGATATAAAATCGAGGTCACTCTGAAAATAATTTTGGGGAAACTATCAATGCAAGAAATTCTATCCGGAGTCAAAACTTCTTCAAGCAACGGATTTAGAGGTATTCTCGATATACGATATTTACCATCTATATCTTACACCCATAATTAATTGTCCTCGTGAATGTTCAATAGAAGACAATAATTGCCCATAATAAGCTAATCTGGAAGTGAACCATAATTTTTCAGTCAGTTTAACAGATAAATCAACATGTGGCTGAATTTGAATAGTAATTGCGTTACTCGCGCCAGCTAGATTTGTTTCCTTTGAATAGCTATTCCTGATAACGTCCAAACTATCTGAATAGTATCCTTCTGGCACAAAAACCCGCTGACCTTGCTCCTTATAACGTAATAATATCGCATTCACAACATTAAGTCCTACTGAAAAATTCAAATTTTCTTTATCTAAAATTCTGTAATTTACTCCAGCCTGGATTCTAAAAGAAGATGTTCTTGAATAAATCACTGTCTCTCTTTGACCATAACCTGCATACACAATAGAACCGTGTGGTGTCCCGTAATAGTAGTTCGTATCTAACAGTATCTGAGAATCTTCATTAAATTCAAGAAGTTTAATCCAAATTCTGACGACCATTTGGGTAACTTTTGAAATTGATGGTTGTAATTTAACTCGACATCCCAGGCATAGGTTTTTGAATTGTGATACTCGATCCCACCTAGAACCGAGAGTGCATTATTTCCTTCTTGTGAAAAGACAAAGAATGGACAAAACGACAAGATTAAAAATGCTTTTTTCATAAATCACTTATTTAGGAATTAAACGTAACCAGGTCGAATTTCGTATAAAACTGGTGGGACACTGGAAAAAACACTTCATATTAATTCAACCAATGAGAGAATGGTTTTCCGAAATCTTATATACAATGGGTATTAAATAACCTGGAAAAAGAATATCAGATGCCAGCATTTTAAACAATGCCAAACGAATTTACAGAGGAAAAAGCATGTCGTTTGTTATAAACCTGTTACTTTTACATATCACGTCATTTTGAATGAAACAAACACTATGAAAAAGTATATTTTCCCTTTATTACTTGTAGGATTAGTATCCTGTGGTTCTGATAATTCGGACGAGAAAAAAACCGAAGAGAAAAAAACCATCGTCAAGCATTTCAAAAATGAAGCTGAAATGGATCGTCATGTATTGGAGTTGAAGAAGATCACAGAGTCTTCCGGTTTAACTGCCAATTCGTTGCACTATGAAAAAGGTGATGGTACGATGATAGAAGTGATCGGACATTTGGATACGGCAAACGTCATTCAAATCATTGAAGAACAATTTTCCGAAGGAAGCGGTAAAACAAACGGTACGCGTTTTTATTTCCTGAACAACGGGAAACCATTCGTCACACAAGAACTTATTGATCAGGTCAACGGTTCAAATGAAGCGGTATTTATTGATCGTGTTTCTTATTACGATGAAAAAGGAAAAGTGATCAAAACCAAGGAGCGCCATGCTTCATTCGAGGATGACATCAACAAAATGAGCTACAAGGCAGCACCTCTTCATGCCATTAGTGTTGACAGAGCGATGGATGCATTGAATTCCGAAAAAGAATTTGCAACAACCTTCCAGGGTTTTGTGAACCAGGATATGTTCAGCTACATTATTCTTGGTCCGGATGATCCGAATGGATTTACTACTGCCTTAAGATTAGATTACAAAGATCAATTGGTCAATATTTTGGCAAGTGATCCTGAAAAATACATGGGTGCACATGTCAAAGTAAACTTTGAAGTTCATGTGGATCGCGGCTTTGAATTCCAGGTTTATGCGGGCGGGAAATTCGTCGATTAATTGAAAATGTAGTCCCGATAGCTATCGGGATGAGAATTGAAAAGGAGATGGATTCGACTTTTCTTGGTCATCTTTCTTTCCAATTTTACATTTTCAATTCTCCATTCACTTGATCTTGCCCAATTCTGCCTTCAAATAATCGATGATCTCGATTTCAATAGGATCTCCGTTCTTTAAATCGGATAAATAAAGTGAAATCCAATCGATCAGATGAATCAGGTAAATACTCTTTTCAACGGGAGAAGTTCCTTTCGCTGAAATGATTTCAACCCTGTCTGTTTTTGATTTGGTTCGTTCAACAGAGATTTCAAAACGCTTTTGATTGCGTACAGACAAATCTCCTGTTTGAATGAACAAGCATGCATAGCGATTGTCTCCACCACCCCATCCTACAAGTTCATTGTGGTTCATTTCAGGAATTACGTGCTGCCAGCATAACTCTTTTGAATTTTCATTGAGTTGTTGCTTGGCGCGAATGGTGATTCCTTCGTATTCCGAACCTGCATAAACGGCAACAGTTCTTTTTTGAAGTTGTTTGGCCACACGCATGGCTTCCATTTTAATATATTCCAAATCCGAATCGATCAGTTTCTTTCCATTCGAAATTTCATTCAGAATGGCCGGATGAGCGTAACCGAACTGAAGGAAAATATTACTTAACTGAACAAGGGAAAAGGCCAATGCAGTTCTTGGCGGATTTCCACCCGGAACTAATACGTATTGGTAATTATTTGATTTACAAAACTCAGCGAGCGCCCCTCCGGAGCAAATTCCGATAATGGCTGCCCCCTTTGTTTTTGCATCCTCCAGCGCAAATAAGGTTTCTTCCGTATTTCCGGAATAAGAGGATCCGATGACCAAACTGTTCTGATTTACAAAAGCGGGTAAGGAATAATCCTGTACTGTCAGTACAGGAATCGAACAGTAATTTTGAATCCATTGAGCTACAATTCTGCCCCCGATTCCGGATCCGCCCATACCGCAAATAACGATGTTTCGGATGTCCTGATTTGGTTTGACAAAACTTACTTTAGCAGCTATTTCTAAAGCTTCACTGATGTTGGACGAAAATTCCTGAATGAGTTTTTCCATAATTCTCTTTGAAGGTTGTAAATATAGTAAGGCTTTTTATAACAGAAGAAATTTTAAAAATCTTCACTTGGAATAAATTAATGTACTTTTACGAAAAAAAGGAAAATGAAGCCTAGAAATGCATCGGAAACCCTAGCTATTACTACAAAAGTTGTTTTACCGAATGATACCAATACACTAGGAAATTTATTTGGAGGTCAGCTGTTGGCATGGATGGATGAAATTGCGAGTGTCTCCGCTCACAGACATTGTCGCCGTGTGGTTGTTACTGCAAATGTGAACAACGTAAGTTTCAATTCTCCGATCAATCACGCTTCTATTGTTACATTGGAAGCAAAAGTTTCACGTGCATTCAATTCTTCCATGGAGATTTTCGTCGACGTATTTGTGGAAGACAATATTACAGGCAAGAGAAGTAAATCGAATGAAGCTATTTACACCTTTGTGGCGGTTGATCAGCACGGCGGTCCGATTCAGGTTCCTGAATTAGTTCCTGAAACGGAGGAAGAAATAGAACGTTTTGAGGGAGCATTGAGAAGAAAACAACTGGCATTGATTTTGGCAAAGAAAATGACTCCGAAAGATGCAACGGAATTGCGGAAGTTGTTTATGGAATAAACGAATTATGTCCTGATAGCTAACAGGATACGAATTATCTGTAAATCAATCATTTCTATTTTTTGAATGTAATTCCGCAATATTACGTCCCAACCACATATATCTGTGTAATCCATATCATCTGCGTGCTTTAGTAAGCCCACGTAGATTTGATTGATAGTGTAGTTTCGTTATTTTTCCAGTGCTAGTTTTATTTTTTCTGCATCCTGCAAATGCATGCACTTGAAGTGTTTTTTCGGACATTCTTTGTATCCGATCTTCGAACAGGGCCTGCAGCTCAATCCTTCCACTTCGTGAATGGTATATAATGATTTGTTTTGCGGAGCATAGGTATACATTCCGAAATCAGGAACCGTATTTCCCCACACACTCACGATCGGAGTTTCGAAACAACTCGCAATGTGCATCAAACCGGTGTCGCCGGTGAGTAGTTTTCCGCAGTGTTTGGTCATGAATGCGGATTGTCTCAGGGTAAGTTTGCCACAGAGGTCCAAAACCCGCTGGTTGGGAAGATGTTTAATCAGTTCGGATGCACGTTCCGAATCCATTGGTCCACCCAGCAAAACAACCGGCATCTGAACTCCTTCCAGGATTTTCGCCATTATGGAAACAGGCATTTGTTTGGTCGCATATTGAGCTCCCATGGCTACGGCAATAAATTTCTTCGAAACAAGGGCAATCGAATCCAGTGAAACAATATCTGCATCCGACAGGAAAAAATCGCAAGGCTTCCCATCGTTCGTAACTCCCAGTTCTTTCACCGCTTCAAAATAGCGATCCACCACATGTACTTTCGGCATGCGATTGATCTTAAAAGTGGTAAGCAGGAATTTATTGACGTTTGCTTTGGGAAAAGCAAAGGACTTCACCTTTATAGCTCTTTTCAGGCGCAATGTTCTGATGTTATTATGCAGATCGATTACGTAATCGTAATGCTCGTTTTTCAACAAATCAACCACCTCATCAACCGATTTTTCAATGGTAATGATGCGGTCGATATACGGATTGTGGTCCAGAACAGATTGAAATGCTTTCTTGGTGATAAAATGAATCTCCGAATCTTTCAATTGTTCTTTGAGGCAGCGTACAACGGGCGTTGTCAATACCACATCTCCAATTGAACTAAAACGAACCACCAAAATTTTCATGGAGGTAAAGGTATAAAAAAGATCAGGTTCAAAGAGTGGGGACATGATGCATCACATCCCCACCGGAACTATTTTATCTTCTTCAGCAAACCTTCCACTTCTCCGAGCTTTGTGGTTTGTGTGCCGATTTCCCCTTCTTTCTTTTGGCTGGCAGCTTCATCGTCTTTGATTTTCTGTTCTGCTTCAGCAATCTTTTTCTTGTAATCTTCGATGTCTTTTTTGGAATCCTCAATGTCTTTCAAGAGGTCTTCTTTCTCTCCAGTTAACTTTTTAAGTGTTTTTGCTTCCGCTTCGATCATTGCGTTCACACTTTCTTTTGAGGCGGCTTGTGCAAATTTCTTGGCGCGGCTTTCAATTTCTTTGTATTGATCACGGTGCTGACCGCTATTCATGTAAGTTCCTCCCAAATCAACGGCAAAAGCAACTTTAATTTCAGATCCGCTTTCAATGATCTTTGCATATCCGTCGAAATACTTGTCGCCCATTGCCTTCATTTTGGCTTCTTTCGCGGTGTACTCTCCTTTTGAACTGTTGTACTTTCCACCCCAGTCTTTCATTTCGGATTTCAACTCCTTTTCTATGATGTCTTTATTCCCGAATGGGATTGTCACGACAATGGCATCAAAAGATCCGTGGGAGAAACTGATTTTATCACTGGACGTTTTTATTTCCTGGCTAAAAACAAAGGTGGTAAATAATGTAGTAGCTAAAAGTGTTATCTGTTTCATAGTATTTATTTTTGCATAGGCAATTTACAAATTATCTGCCAGATTCGGCATAAAGCTTAAATTTACAACGTGCAGTTCAATTCGATACCGGGGCAAGAGGAAATAAAATCTCATTTGATTGAAGAGGTCAAAGGAGGAAAGATTAGTCATGCTCAGCTTTTTGCAGGAAAATCAGGCCATGCTACCTTACCGATAGCTCTTGCTTTTGTACAGTACATTTTTTGTGAAAACAAACAGGAAAAGGATAGTTGCGGAACCTGTCCGTCGTGCAAAAAAGTAACCGATCTGCAGCATCCGGATCTTCATTTTTCTTTCCCTACCGTTCAAACGATTTCGAAAACAACCAACCCGCTTTTAGCGCTATGGAGAACACAAATCCAGGAACAACCCATTTTTGATTTGTACCATTGGACCAAGCGAATGGATGACAAGGAGCGGAAACCGATTATTGGAACTGAAGAAAGTCTGGAAATCGTCAAAAAACTTTCTTTGAAATCTTATGAAGGTGGTTATAAAGTGATGCTGATTTGGATGGCGGAAGAAATGAATGCCACATGTGCAAACAAGCTTCTGAAGATTTTGGAGGAACCGCCCGCGAAAACACTTTTCCTGCTGGTTACGGATAACCCGGACAAATTACTCACAACCATTCTTTCCAGAACTCAGATTTTACGCGTTCCGTCGTACCCGATGGATGTCATTCAACAGGTAGTTGAAAGAAGTGGTATTGGCCGGCAACTTGCAGAAAGTATTGCTGCCAGAAGCAACGGTAACCTGATTGATGCACAGCAAATCATGGGAGATCAATCCGAAGCAAACCTGTTTCGGGAATTGTTCATTCAGCTCATGCGCTCTTGTTTTAAGAAAGATGTAAATGCCATGCTGGACTGGACAGAGGAAGTTTCTTCACTTTCCCGTGAGGGACAAAAACAATTCGTTCAGTATGCCTTGCACATGGTTCGACAAAGTTTGCTGAAGAACTACACACAAGACATGCTTACGCGTGTTTCACAGGAGGAAGCCAATTTCCTGGCTAATTTTGCCCGTTTTATTTCAAACAATAATGCACTGGATTTCATGGAAATCTTCAATGATGCCCATTATCATTTGGATCGGAATGCATTTGGAAAACTGCTTTTCACACAGCTCTGCTTTCAAGTCATGCGCTTTATTCACAGAGCTTAAGTTTCCTTATTTCAGTACGGTGTAATTATGTTTTTTAGCGAATTTCTCCTGAACCGTATTTACTTTATCCATTTCAACATCGTAGTTTTTATCAATACTCTCAGCCGTCGTTTGAACTTCATCCACTAATTTTTCCTGCTCTTCCAATTCAGCATTTTCGTAGGTGTCAAGAAGTTTCAAAAAGTTTTTGATATCCCTCTCCCCGTTATTTCTCATAAATTGGGTATAAGCAAGCGCCTGCATAGTTAAAGAGCTATCCCCGTTGTAAGGCTGAATTCCTTTTAACTCAGAGCTTGTTTTATCACAAAGATCCACCAATGAATCGCATTTCTTCATGCAATAGTCAATCCCGTTATCTGTTGCCAATGCAAGAATATAGGCAGAATCCAATGCATTAATGTGATCTACAATGAAATCATTATACACCACAACATCCTCAAATGATTTCCTCTTGTCGTTGTTTAAATTACAAGATGCAGTAAGTAATAGCGCGGATACTGCCAAAAAAATAAATCCAAATTTCATGTGTAGATTGTGTTTTAAATTGTCCTCGAAAATAACTATTTAATTGCGAATTCCCAATGTCTTCTCTTTTACCGCAAATGTTGGAGGCGCTTACCAGTCGCCTTTTTAATTTTCAAACATAATTTAGCCCTCCTCTCCTAAAAAAGCGAGTGCGGTAGTCTATGCTGAAGCTTCAGCGTAAGCATTAGCCGAGCCTATAATTTGCGCATTTGTGGTGAAATAAGTGGTTTGACATTTTGATTAGGTGAAATTTTCCGCCTTTTAGTGTGTCAACCTCCTCCTATTTAAAATTGGATTTCACTATTCACAAAGAGCTGTTGTCAAGTCGGATTATAAAATGCAAATCACAAGTTTTAATTTTCGTATTTTTACATCAAATTCAAAAACTATGGGATGTTCCTCGTGTAGCAGCGGTGGTGGTACGCCACGCGGCTGTAAAAATAATGGGACCTGTAGTTCTGGTGGATGTAATAAACTAGGTGTATTCGATTGGTTGGCAAACATGCAACTTCCAGCTGGTCAGGCACCCTATGATATACTTGAAATTCGCTTTAAAAATAGTCGCAAGACATTTTATAGAAATGCGAAAAACCTCTCACTGCAAGTTGGTGATGTGGTAGCAGTTGAAGCAAGCCCGGGTTACGATATTGGGGTTGTTTCCGTAATAGGTGAATTAGCCAGAATTCAGGTCAAAAAGAAATCTCCGGGTTTAAAACCGATGGAGACAAAAAAGATTTTGCGTATCGCAAATCAGGATGATATTGACAAATGGGTCCAGGCCCGTTCTCTTGAGTCGGAAGTGATGTTCCAGGCTCGTACTTTAGCCGTAAATATTGGTTTGGAAATGAAAATCTCTGATGTAGAATACCAGGGAGATTTAACAAAAGCTACTTTTTATTACACTGCTGAAGGACGTGTGGATTTTCGTCAGTTGATCAAGGATATGGCTGACCAATTCAAAATTCGTATTGAAATGCGCCAGATCGGATCGAGACAGGAAGCCCAAAGATTGGGTGGAATCGGTTCATGCGGAAGAGAATTATGCTGTTCAACCTGGTTAACGGATTTCCGTTCCGTATCCACTTCTGCGGCCCGTTATCAGCAATTATCCTTAAATCCGCAAAAATTGGCCGGACAATGCGGGAAATTAAAATGCTGTTTGAACTACGAATTGGATATGTATCTGGATGCAATCAAATCTTTTCCAAGTACAGATGTAAAAATACAAACCGAAAAAGGAACTGCTTTTCATATTAAAACCGATGTTTTCAAAAGACAATTGTGGTATATGTATGAAGGCGAAGCCTCTATTGGTGTTGGTTTGGTAGCTCTAAGTCCGGAACGTGTTCAGGATATCATCAAGCTGAATAAGACCGGGAAGAAACCTGCCGATCTGAAAGATTTTGACACACATGTTCAGGTTGCCCGCAAAGAGCCTGATTATGATAATGTGGTTGGCCAGGATTCTTTAAACCGTTTTGATAATACTTTCAGTAAAAACAAAAAACGCAAGAAGAAAAAACCAGGTGCCCCGCGCATGGAAGGTGAAGCCGTAAATACAGCTCCCAAACCTGCTCAAAAACAGAATAAACCGCAACAAAACAGGCCTCAGCAAAACAAGCCTCAGGCTCAAAATAAGGCGGTTGAAGGTGCAACAGAAAAGGCGCCGCAAGCTCAGGCAAATCCGAATAAAAAGAAAAATAATCGTCGCAGACCACCACGTAAAAATACCGGAGGAAATGAAGGCACTGAAAAATAGTTGGATCTTGGTTTTATTGGTTTTTCTCTACTCGTGTGGAGATACACCGCTTTACAATAAATCGTATTCTTTCAGGAATAATTCCTGGGAGCAGGATGTAAAGCCGGTATTTAAAGTCAATATTCCGGATACAACTTCTTTTTATACTATTCAGATTACGGTCCGCACGACGACAGATTACGCATACAACAACCTGTGGTTTTTTATTCATTCCAAAACACCACTCGGTCAGGTCGGACGAGAACCGGTAGAAATGAAAATTGCTAACCCGGACGGATCCTGGATCGGTGAAACTACAGGAACTATTGTAGAAAACACGGTTTATTTCAGACATCGTAAATTTCCTCAAAAAGGAAATTACGTGTTTACCTTCGAGCAGGGTATTACGGAACAGAGTGCAAAGAATGTGATGGATATCAGTTATGCTGTTACCAAAGATCCAAATCAGAAATAAATCTATGGAAATTAAAGTCATCAATAAATCGAATAATGAGTTGCCGCACTATGCAACCACAGATTCTGCCGGTCTGGATATTCGGGCTTTTTTGAAGGAAACAGTAACCTTAAAGCCTTTGGAACGCAGGTTGATCCCAACGGGTCTTTACCTGGAAATCCCAAGTGGTTTTGAAGTTCAGATCAGACCAAGAAGCGGGTTCGCATTTAAGCAAGGCGTGACCGTATTGAATTCACCGGGAACCATTGATGCAGATTACCGTGGTGAGATTGGCGTGTTATTGATTAACCTGTCAAATGAAGACGTGATCATTGAAAGTGGTGAACGTGTAGCACAAATGGTTGTAGCACCTTTTGTACAAGCACAGTTAAAACAAACAGATGAACTTTCAGAAACAAACCGCGGAGAGGGAGGTTTCGGAAGTACAGGAAAAAATTAAATCATACTATGAAAGTTATCGTTCCAATGGCGGGGCGTGGTAGCCGATTAAGACCACATACGCTTACAGTTCCAAAACCGCTTGTACCAGTTGGTGGAAAACCTATCGTTCACCGCTTGGTGGAAGATATTGCTGCTTTGTGCAGTGAACCGATTGATGAAATTGGTTTTGTAATCGGCGACTTTGGTCCTGAAATTGAAGCTGAATTAATTAAAGTAGCTGAAAAATTAGGCGCAAAAGGAAGTATCTTTTATCAGGATAAACCGCTTGGGACGGCTCATGCTGTTCTCTGTGCCGAGAAATTGCTGGAAGGTCCGGTTGTTGTTGCATTTGCAGATACCTTGTTCCGTGCAAACTTCAAAATTGATCCGGAAGCTGATGGTATTTTATGGGTGAAACAAATTGAAGATCCAAGCAACTTTGGTGTTGTTAAACTCAATGATAAAGGTGAGATCATTGACTTTGTTGAAAAACCAAGAGATTTCGTTTCGGATTTAGCTATGATCGGGATTTACTATTTCAAAGACGGAATTGCTTTGAGAGACGAATTAAACTTTTTGGTAGAAAACGGCATCATAAAGAGCGGTGAATACCAACTTCCGGACGCATTGCGCAGATTAACGGAAAAAGGAAAGCGCTTTAAACCCGGAGAAGTGGACGAATGGCTTGATTGCGGAAATAAAGAAGTAACCGTTATTACAAATCAACGGGTTCTGGAATATGATCAGGAAAAAGGACTTGACCTGGTAGATGATTCGGCGAAAGTTTTGAATTCGATCATTATTCCTCCTTGTTATATCGGGAAGGATGTGATCCTTGAAAATTCGGTAGTTGGCCCTCATGTTTCTCTTGGAAAAGGCTCCATGGTTACCAACTCAATTATTAAAAACAGTATTTTACAACAATATTCTATTATAATCGACGCGAATTTGAAAGACTCCATGTTGGGTTCACATTCCAAATACAAAGGTTTGGCTCGAGATTTGAGCTTAAGCGACTATTCAATAATTAGCTGATGAGATATTTCCTTTACGTCTGTGCATTGGTTCTGGTTTCCACTTCGTGTGGAATAAAAAAAGTGGCTCCCGAAAAAACGAATTCGCAAGCTGATTTAATGTACATCCAGACTTTTCACAGTGCCATGCGCTATAAAGTAAAGGGACAAATCAATAATGCAATCCAGGCTTTTGATTCTTGTTTGGTTATCAGACCAACAGATGATGCGGCCGCTTATGGGTTGAGTCAGTGTTATTTACAGTTGGACAATAAAACAAAAGCTGCCGAATATACCGAACTGGCCTCCAAACTTGATCCCGATAATATCTGGTATACTCAGGAACTGGGTTACATGTATTACAATCAGGGGAAATTTGTTGAATCTGAAAAATGCTTTGCAAAAATGGTCAAAGCACAACCCAATAATGTGGATTGGTTATTTGCTCATGCTGAGATCCTGAAACGCCTGGGACGTCAAAATGATGCGATCAATTCATTGAATAAAATGGAAGATCAATTGGGTGTTCTGCCTGATCTGTCTATTCAAAAGTTTGAATTGTATCTTTCCTTAAAACAAGACGAAAAAGCAATCCAGGAAATTCAGAAAGCACGTGAAGTTTATCCCGATGATTTAGGCTTAATCGGAACTTTGGTGGATTACTATTTTTCAAAACGGGAAATTTCCAAAGCACAATCCATGTTGGTGGAGCTGGTGAAAAATGACCCTGGCAATGCACGGGCAAATATGGCATTGGGTGATTTGTATTATCGTCAAATGAATAAGGCGGAAGCTTATAAGTATTTTAAGGCGGCTTTCCAGGGAACGAGTATTGATATTGATACCAAAATGTCCATCTTATTGGAGATGTACGAAAAGCAGGTTGTCATTGATAAAGAACTAATTGAACTTGCAGACCTGCTGATCGAGAGTTATCCCAATGATGCGAAAGGTTATTCCGTAAAAGGCGACTTATTACTTAGAAACAATCAGAAAGAAGAAGCTCTTGCAGCTTATAAAAATGCATTGAAATTTGAAGAGAATAAATTTCCGATCTGGGACCAGGTACTGATTCTTGAATATGACCTGTTGAAGTTTGAGGATCTGTATAAAGATGCACGTGCGTGCAGCGCATTATTCCCAACAATCTCCAGCGTTCAGTTACTCTATACAATTGCCTGCGTGCAGTTGGATCGTTTCCAGGAAGCAATTGACGCAGCCGATGTGGGGAAAGATTTGGTGGTAAACGATCCTGCAACAGAATCCGAGTTTTATGCACAAAAAGGTGATGCATTGTTTGGTTTAAAGAAATACAAGGAAGGGATGGAATCTTACGACAAAGCTGTAGCAATTTATCCTTCCAATCTATTGACTAAGAACAATTATGCCATGCGCCTGGCACTTGCAAATACGGATTTACCAAAAGCAGAAAAGCTGATCAATGAAGTTCTTGAGAGCAAACCTAGTCAGGCACCTTACCTCGATACAAAAGGGCTGGTTTTATTCAAACAGGGGAAATTCAAAGAAGCCCTGGCAGAATTCACAAAAGCAGATGAATTAGACAAAGAAAATAAAAATTATACCGAGCACTTGGGCGATGCCTTTTTTAAACTGGGCGACACCGAGAAAGCTCTTGAATTATGGAAAAAAGCACAATCACTAGGATCAAAGAATAAATCACTCACCAAAAAAATTCAATCAAAAACGTATGTCGATCCGGAATATTAAATGGTTGGGACTTGCTTTATTGGTAGTTCTGGGATCTTGCGCAAGAAGACCTGTTGCCGATAAACCCGTTAAACTCGAAAAACGAAAAACAAGCGAGTTGCTCCATGTAATGGACAGTCTTTCCGTGATTCGTCCGAATTCGTTTTATACAAAGATCAAATGTCACTTTTCTGATACCAATCGAAGAATTAGCTTTAAAACTTCCATTCGTTCAATTAAGGACAGCATTATTAATCCTATAATCACTTATGCCGGGATTCCCCTTGTAAATTCCATCATCAGACGCGACTCCTTGTTTATCACCAACCGGAAAGATAAATGTGCTATTCGTACTACAATGAATTATATCAAAGAATCATTCGGGGTGGATTTCGATTACCGGAATATTGAAGAATTATTATTGGGCCTGCCGGTAGCATATGATACGACTCAAAAATATTTCCAAATCAACGATCCTTACAATTACATTATTTCCTCTCACCGTAAAAGGATTATTAAAAAGGAAAATAAAGTTAAACAGCATGACCGGGACAATAATCTCAATTTCCGGAAAGATCGAAATGGAAATGACGAAAACGACGACGATGTGATGATCCGTTATTACATTCATCCATCTTTAAAAAGTATCAGCCGCCTGGTTATTGACAGTCCCGATGATACCACGCACATTTCTGTCGATTATATCACCCGCGATACAGTAGACACTTACCTGCTTCCAAGAGAAATGATTATAGATATTGTAACGGCGCGGAATCATATCGTTCTAACAATGGATTATGATAAAACAGAAGTAAACACCCCTCAGGAAATTTATTTTGTAATACCGGAAGAATATGGTGACTGCAATTCTGAAAAATAGCCTGTTTATAGCACTATTAATTAGTACTGGCGTTGTTTGGTCACAAAAGAAAAGTGATCAGCTTCAAGCTGAGCAAAATAAACTGGAAAAGAAACTTTCCACGACGAAATCCTTATTGGATAAAGTCAAAAAAGGAACGGAATCCTCTTTGAATGAGTTAAAGTTAATCGAAAATCAGGTTAAAAACCGGGAATTGCTGGTGCGGAATTTTGACAATCAAATCCGTAGTGCCGAACTGACCATTTCTTCAAAAGCAGACCAAATCAAGGAACTTGAGAAAAGATTAGTACTCTTGAAAGAGCAATACAAAAAGCTGCTTATTTATGCTTATAAGCACCGTAACAAATCTGCAAAAATGATGTACATTTTTTCTTCTTCAAATTATTTTGAAGCAGTGAAAAGAACTTCCTACCTGAAACGGCTTTCGGAAATTCAGCAAAAGCAATTCAAAGTCATTCTTCAAAACGAAAAAACGATTCACAAAGAGATCCGAACAATTAAGCAGGAAAAAGATCACAAAAAACAATTATTGGAGGAAAAAATTGTCGAAAAGAAACAAATAGAAAAAGACAAATCAGCCAAGCAACTTGCACTGGAAAAATTACGCAAAGATGAAAATTCATTGATGGCTGAACTAAGAGAACAAGAACGTCAGAAAGCAGAATTAAAGCGCCGTATCAAACTGGCCATTGAAAAAGAGATTGCGGAGGCTGAAGCAAAAGCAAAAAAAGAGGCTGAAAAAAAGGCGTCTCTTGCTTCCAAAAATACAGGTTCCTCGCCTGCTAAAACTTCAACAAGCTCTACTCCTGCTAAGAAAGAAGTGGTATTTACAGATACCAAAGAGAATATTGCTCTCGGTAAAAGTTTTGAGTCTAACCGCGGAAAATTGCCGTGGCCGGTTTCAAAAGGTTCCATCACAGAAAACTATGGGAAAAATGCACATCCTACTTTGCCCAATGTATATACCAATAACAATGGCGTTGATATCGGTGCACCCAAAAATTCACAGGTACGCGCTGTATTTGACGGAGAAGTAACGAGTGTTTTAAATATTCCCGGAGCCGGAAAGGTGGTTATCATAAAACATGGCGCATACAGAACCGTTTATAGCAACTTACAGGAGGCCTACGTCTCAGTTGGTGATAAAGTAAGTTCGAAACAATCCATCGGGTCTTTACTTGCGGATGAAGAAGGAAATCTTTCGACATCTCATTTCGAAATTCACCAGGTTGTTGAAGGAACCGTTCAACGTATCAACCCAACATTGTGGCTGGCACAGTAATTAGCAATGGTTTAATCTATTAATTATTGAGATTAGAATCTATCCTCATCTTGATAATTGCTCTACGAGGCAACTGCATCAGCGCTTGTTCTTGAGGTCTTAGCTGCAGTTTTAGTGCTTACAATGCTAAGCCGTTTAATTTTACTGATTTGTCATGGGTTCAATTTCAAATGATTCCGGAGCCGACGCTGACAAAAATAATTGGCATCTCAATACGATTGTTTGTTGATATCTCATGAATTATATCCATCAATAATAAACATATATTAATCAAAGTGTTCAAATGCTTCATTTAACGGCTTTTAACGACCACTCATTCGACTATTTAGCGTATTTTTGTACCGCGTAAGAGATATCGCTATTCCCATTAAGCATAATGACAATAGTATATGAACAACTTGATTTCCTTAACTCTCTCTATTAATCTATTTGTGTGTGTTTCCTTCGGACAATCCGGCCCTGCGGGTGTGGGAAATTCGGCTACCAATGTTTTATGGTTAAAAGCAGATGCCGGCACAAGTACTTCAACAAACGGTTCTCCAATTGCTTCATGGAACGATCAATCCGGAAACGGTGTTGTATTGAACCAGAGCAATGCCTCGCAGCAACCTCTGTATGTAAGTTCTCTTATGAACGGGTTTCCTGCAATCGAATTCGACAACAATACTGGAAGCGGACAGAATGATTTCTTTTCCACTCCGGACAATCCTATTTTTGACAACACAAGCGGATACAGTTTCTTCACGGTCACACGTATGAAAGGCTTTGGAAATGCCCAGTCCATTATCAGCAAGCGTAATAATGTTGGGAACGAAGAAGCTTTCATGCTTTTCTTTTATACAGGAAATCGATTGTATGTAGATATTGACAATGATAACAACCGTTTTTCAAGTAGTTCCGTAAGTTTGGCCAGTGCCAATAAAATTTACGACGTTTTTTATGACGGAACATTGCCTTCAACCCAACGGACATCTATTTATGATGAGGAGCAATTATTGATCACTTCTTCGGAAAGCAGCGCAACAATAGCCGACAAGAACTCACCATTGATTATCGGGGCCACACATGTTGGAGATCCAAGATCCTTTGATGGCTATATCTCCGAAATCATCATGTACCGCACAAAAGTAAATGATGCGCAACGAACGATAATCAATAACCACCTGTCGGCAAAATACGATATTGCTCTAAGCTCAAACGATTTCTATGCAGGTGACAGTCCTGCAAATGGAAATTACGACCGGAACGTTGCAGGTATCGGAAGAGATGTATCAGGTGGTTCGAATCCCCAATTCGATCCATCAGCCTGCGCAGGAATGGGAATTCAATCTGTTTCCGGATTAGATAATACGGATTACATTCTTGCCGGACATGCATCACCGACAAATAGCGAAATCACAACCGATGTTTCCGGAATAAGCGGAACAAATATTTCACGCTGGCAACGCATTTGGTACATCGATATCACAAATACCGGTACAGCAAATGCTACGAACATGACTTTCGATATGAGTGATGCCGGAATGGCAGGTGTCAATTTGGGTCCTGTTTCTAATTACATCCTGGTTTACCGTCCCGAACAAATGGGATCATGGACAGAAATTGCAACAGCAAACTCCATTGCCGGAGATCAGATTTTATTCTCAAACCAAAGTTTAACACTGGATGGCTACTATACTTTAGCTACCAAAGATTTTACAGTAAGTCCCCTGCCGGTTGAATTGGTGTCTTTTGATGCGGCTTTAATGGATCGTCAGGTTGCTTTGACCTGGCAAACGGCAAGTGAATTCAACAGCAGCTATTTCAATGTGGAAAGATCGGATGATGGAACAAACTGGTCGAGTATCGGAACCGTTGCAGCCAATGGATCTTCCCAAATAACACTTGATTACTCACTTTTGGATAAGTCACCATTGTCGGGGGTTTCTTACTACCGCTTAAAACAAGTAGACCTAAACGGATCATTTCATTTGTCGGAAATTCAATCTATAAACAATAACCGCAAAGTGAATCAGGTAAAAATTTACCCGAATCCTGCAGACAAAGGCTTGGTGACTGTTGTTTCCGATGAACCGATCACAAGTCTTCTTGTCTACAACGCTATGGGAAAAATAGTTTTCGAAAAGAAACTTGACTCGGATGATACTTACCTGCTCGACACACAATCTTTTGAATCCGGAATGTATTGGATCAATCTGAACGGTGAGAACTATAAACTGATTGTTCGGTGAATTATAAATTGTTTAATTATCA
>CAMPIU010000012.1 GCA_946886545.1 uncultured Flavobacteriales bacterium
CTTAGCAGCTGTTCTCTTGCCCAGACATTTCGACTGAGTTTTAATTTCCCCTTCTTTGTTTGTTTGCGTCTGAGTTTTATTAGGTATCCATTGTAATATAAGGGCTATAACCCCAATGATGAGTGTCAGGTGAAAAAATCCGCCCTCATGATATTTAAAGAAAACAACCGCCCAACCTGTAATTACAAAAAGTGCCAATGCGTTTATCGTTATCCTCATAAGTATTTTCATCAATAGCGGATTAAAAAAAGTGAATATTGAAAAAGGTTTTCGTCACCCTTTTTCAATATTCACTCTGCCGTGCAGCTAAAAAATATTCTTCTTTAAAATTAAGAAGCCGGCCCGGGTTTTGGATTATAAGATTCTGAAAGTGATTTGCATAAATTCCACAATTGTGAAATTTTATTATGCTTATCCAGCGATTATACAGGTGTTTCTAACTATTCACTCCTTCCTTGTCAAACCTGTGAGTTATGTAAGCTTCCCTGATTAGGATATAACAGAAGTGCAAATCAATTCTCTAATCTTTGTCCATACTATTGTTAAAATGACAGAAATATGAAAAAGATTCTTACAATGGCTGCAGCATTATTTACATTTTCTGTAGCATTTTCCCAGGAAGAACCCGGGAATGGTAATAAAACATTTTCAATTGGCCCCGCCGTAGGCTTTGGTCATACCGGTCTCCGAAAAACTACAGGAACGGACGTCTTCAAACCATCCTGGAGTGCCGGGGTGATTCTCAACTACAGCACGAGTGAAAACATCGGATTTGCGGCAGATGTTCTGTGGTCTGTTGAGGGAGCACGTGTTCAAAGTGGCGGTTATGAGAACGATCTTACTTTGCAGTATATTCGTGTGCCTTTGAAATTTGTATACTTCTTCGGGGATTTCGCTGATGATTTCCGACCGAAAATAACAGTTGGACCATCTCTGGGATTCCTGATTGATGCAACCTACGATATGGAAACCACCGGAACATCAGATGTTACTCCCTATTATGAGAAGTTCGATGCCGGTCTGAATGCATCACTTGGTTTCAACTGGAAACTTGGCACCAACATTTGGTTGAACACTGATTTAAATTATTACACCGGTTTCATTGCAGTCCGCGGCGATGATTACAATTCAAACTTTGGTTTACGAGTTGGACTTGCATTTGGGTTATAAATAAGCTGTTCATCGGGAAAACGGGAATTTTGGATTTACCAGGTTCCCGTTTTTTGTTTGATCAACATGTTTTGAGCAAGCAAAAACTTCCCTATTCCATCATTCCTGCATCAGGGACAGAATATTCTCTGATGGATCCATAAACCAAGCCATAGCAGGGCCATCGGCATTCCGGGCAATTCCTTTTGAATCCGTTTTGATGTACGGCATATCATACTGAAGAAATGAAACCCCTTTTTTAGTTAATTCATCCACTGCGTCGTCAATATCCGTAACGGGAATATTGAGAACGGTAAAAGTCGCAGGGATATGATCCTGTTTGGGATAAATGATAATTTTCATTCCCTGATTTACATGGATAGTCAGAATCGACATTTCCCCCTTCTCTACCTCCAAACCAAGCACGTTTTTATAAAAAAAGTATGCTTCATCCGTATTCGCAGCAGAAAAACTGCTAAATAGTTTGTCTCTCTGTATCATCTTCTATTTCTTTAAGTTCCTTCCTATCTAATTTAGGACATTTGGACCGGATTAAAAAAAGAAATAGTTGATACTCTTTAATCCGGTATATTTTTGCATAATCCCAATCAAATCTATTAGTTTTGTGTTGTGAAAAAACTTGTGATCGGTATTTTAATTTTTCAGCTGTTTGTCCATCCTGTTATGGCACAAGAGATCGTTAAATTACCCGCATTACTGGAACATTTTTATCATCACAACGACCATCATCAACATACGACTCATCATCATCATCATGATTCCAAAGCAAATAAAGAAACGGGATGGATCAGTTTTTTTGAAGACCATTATGGGAATTCAGCAATCAGTCATTCGGAAGAGAGCCATGACAAACTCCCTTTCAAACATTCTTCAGACCACAGGGTCGAACAATTAACGATTCAACTTTTCATCATTGAACCAAATATGCTTGAAATACATTCAATTTATGAGAATGAAAAAAAGCACTATCTAACTTGCTCTTCTTTTCTGAAAAACAATTACCTGCAAACCATTTGGCAGCCGCCTAAAATAAGCTGATTACATCAAATAAAAGATCGTATTCACTTATTAATTCATCTATGAAAAATAGTATTCTTGTACTGTTTACGCTGTGTTGTTCATTTGTCGTATTCAGTCAAAACACACTTGTCGCTATTGTGAAAGATAGCACAAACAACGAACCTCTTATTGGTTCAACCATTCAATTGAAAGACACATCTATCGGGGCAGTTGCAGATGCGAATGGAAAAATTATGCTTCACAATATTCCCAATGGCACGCAGATACTACTGGTTCAATCAATAGGATACACCCCAAAAGAAATTACTTTGATTTTTCCGGTTGAAACTGAAATCCTTTTGTTTCTTCAGCCAGTCACAGAAGCAATTGACGAAATAATTGTGGAAGGAACCCGCAGTAACCGGAGTATAGACAACACACCGACCCGTGTAGAAGTACTTACTGAAGAGATTGATGAAGCAAGTACAATGGATCCGAGCAAAGTAGCTCATCTGTTGACACATAGTACCGGAATTCAAGTCCAGCAAACATCTGCTACAAGCAATACCGCAAATGTGCGGATTCAGGGTTTAGACGGACGGTATACACAAATCCTTAAAGATGGTTTTCCAATCTACGGTGGATTTTCGGGCAGTTTAAGCGTTATGCAAATCCCTCCATTGGATTTACGCCAGATTGAATATATAAAAGGCTCTGCTTCCACTCTTTACGGTGCAGGCGCTATTTCCGGATTGATCAATCTGATCTCTAAAGATCCCAAAGAAGGTGAAGATGAAACATTGATCCATTTAAACGTTTCAAGTATCGGTGCGCTTGATGTGAATTTATTTACATCTGCCCGAAGAGGTAAATTGGGATATACCCTGCTCGCCCAGCGAAATACACACCGTTATTTTGATGCAGATAAAGATGGGTTTACGGATATGCCCGAACTCACAAAGTACAATTTGAACCCGAAATTCTTCATCTATTTTAACGAGAAAAACAAATTGTATCTCGGAGCGACTATTACCAATGAAACCCGGCAAGGAGGAGATACTTACCTGATGGGTTATCAACAAGCCGACAGCATCCATTTCTACAAAGAGAAAAACGATGTTAACCGCATTACAACTCAGTTTCGTTACGATCTTCAGATTAATAAAAGCTCCTCAATAGTGTTCAGAAACAGTATTAACAGTTTCCACAGAGCCTTACAAATAACTCCGTCTTTTACACTTGGAGAATATCGTTTTGCAGGAAATCAGCTCTCCACATTTTCTGAACTTTCTTACACATGGAAGAAGAATAAAAACACATTCATTACCGGATTGAACTTTTATTCCGATGATTTCCGTGAGGAGCCATTACAAAGTACCGTTCTCCGCAATGAACAACTGCAAACTCTTGGCTACTTTGCAAACTATACTTTCGATCTTGGTCAAAAAGTAGCTATCGAAAGCGGATTACGTGCGGATTATACACTTAACGGTAAAATGCATATTTTACCAAGAGTATCCGCATTATTCAAATGGACAACGAAGTTAACAACAAGAATCGGCGGCGGACTCGGATACAGAAACGCAAGTATTTTCAACCAGGAAGCAGAACTATTAGGCTATCGAAATGTTATGCCCATTGATCGAAGTCTTACAAAAGCAGAAAACAGTTATGGAGGGAATATCGATATCGGTTACAAAACACCTCTCGGAAAAAGATGTTTTATCAATTTCAACCAAATGTTCTTCTATACCCAACTTGATGATCCTTTAGTCTTAAAAGACACCGCAGTAAACTCCGGTATTTATCACTTTGTGAATGCAAATGGGATAACTCAAAGTTATGGTGCAGAAACATTCTTTAAATTCGGGTTCTATGATTTTGTTCTGTTTGTCGGGTACACATACACTAATGTAACCAATCAATTCGATGGAAATACAACTTATATGACCTTAACTCCGAAACATAGTTTAAAAGGAGACTTGTTGTATGCCATACCGGGAAAATGGAGAATCGGGGCCGATTACGAATATAAAAGCGGTCAATTGCTTTCAAGCGGTGCTACAAGCCCTTCATACTGGACCTTTGGTTTGGTGGTTGAATATACCTGGAAAAAATTCACTTTCTTCGGAAACGTAGAAAACTATACGAATGTCCGACAAACCCGCTACGAGAGTTTGGTTTCGACACCTTATGGAACACCACAATTTACCGATGTGTGGGCACCATTGGACGGAATCGTTTTCAACGCTGGTTTAAAGATCAGATTATAAAAGAATAATAAGCATGGATGCCCAATGACGACACATTCCTGTTGTCCGAAAATGCATCATTCATTCTCAGGTGAATCAAACTAAAAAGACAAATGCCTGTTCAAGAAGGTATTTGTCTTTTTGGGAATACTAATACCCAATCAACGAGAACGTTTCAGGATGAAGACACCGGCAACACCGCAAACAACAGATGCGGTTAGGATCCCATATTTGGATTGATCAATAATTTCCATATCGCTAAACGCAAGCCCGGTAACAAAAAGCGACATCGTAAAGCCAACTCCTGCAAGCACAGAAACACCTATCACATGAGTCCAATTTGCCTTTTCGGGCAACTCCGCAACTTTAAAACGGACCATGAGCCATGTAAAGGAAAATACTCCAATGAATTTGCCAAGAATCAATCCTGCGATTACTCCAATACTAACGGGGTTCATAAGAGAACTAAAAAAGTTTCCGTTCACCACCATTCCTGCATTTGCCAATGCAAATAAGGGCATAATTATAAATGCGACCCAGGGATGCAGGTTATTTTCCAGTTTTTGCAAGGGAGTTTCCGCATCCTTACACAAAGACTTGATATCCTGGATAATTTCGTGCTGTTCTTCTGTAGTCAAATCCCCTTTCAACGGAATTGCTTGTTCGAATTCAGAAACATAATTTTGGGTCTTCGCAACGAATTCTTTCTCGTCAATTTTCGTTCGTGCCGGAATCATAAATGCGACCAACACACCCGCAATAGTTGCGTGCACCCCCGAAAACAAAAAACCGATCCACACCGCTATTCCAAGCACAAGGTAAAACGTCATGCTTCGCACCCCCAAATAGTTCCCCAAGGCAAGAGCCAGGAGAAATAATCCGGCTATCAGCAAGGGTAAAAATGAGATCTGTGCCGTATAGAAAAATGCGATCACCAATACCGCACCCAGGTCATCCGCTACTGCCAGAGCGGAAAGAAATACTTTCACGGATAAAGGAATGCGTTTTCCGGCAAGGGATAACAAGGCAAGAGCAAATGCAATATCGGTAGCCATTGGAATTCCCCATCCTTTTTGTGTCGGCTCATTCCAATTGATCACTGTAAAAATGAGTGCCGGTACAAGCATTCCTCCGAGTGCAGCTACCATGGGCAAGGCTGCTTTTTTTGCGGTGGATAATTCACCTACTCTGAATTCACGTTTTAATTCCAAGCCGATCACGAAAAAGAATAATGCCATGAGTCCATCGTTGATCCAGATATGCATTGGATAATCCAAGGTCTTCCCTGCAAAACTTACCGAGAATTTTGTTTCCCATAAATGGTGATATGAATCAGACCAGGCAGAATTAGCCCAAACAATCGCAATTACTACGCTTACAAAAAGGACAATTCCACCGGTAAACTCCTGATGAATAAACCTGTGGAAGGGATTTAACAATTTTTCAATGGGTGTTTTTGACATGCCGAACGCAGTTTTGATCTGTTTTTTAATACCGGGGTTTAAATTTAATCAATTACTACCTGATAAACCGGGTCTTCGAATACATTAATCTCAATAATCTTATCCGCATTCTTCAACAGCTTCCTACAGTCATCACTCAGATGACGCAGTCTCAGTATTTTACCCGCTTTATGGTAACGTTCAGTCAATGAATTCAGAGCTTCAATTGCCGACATGTCCGTTACCCTGCTTTCAGAAAAATCAATGACTACTTCCTGCGGATCATTTGGCACATCAAACTTCTCATTAAATGCCGAGATGGAACCAAAAAACAAGGGGCCGAAAATCTGGTAATGCTTCACCCCCTTGTCGTCAATAAACTTTCTTGCCCGGATTCGCTTTGCATTTTCCCACGCAAAGACTAAAGCAGAAATAATGACTCCGACCAATACTGCCAATGCCAGGTTGTGCATGAATACTGTAATTAGAGTAACAATGAGCATGATAATAATATCCGCTTTTGGCATTCTGCCAAAAATCCGGAAACTGGTCCATTCAAATGTGCCGATTGCAACCATAATCATAACACCGGTTAACGCTGCTATTGGCAATTTTCCGATAACAGGAGCTCCAAAAAGAATAATTGCAAGGATTGCTAATGCACTAATAATACCTGAAAGACGGGCCCTTGCACCTGCCGATAAGTTTACCAGAGTTTGTGCTATCATCGGACATCCACCCATTCCAAAGAAAAAACCGTTCAAAATGTTTGCGCCTCCCTGGGCAATACTTTCCCGGTTCCCATTTCCCTTCGTCTGGGTGATCTCATCTACCAGGTTTAAGGTAAGCAAGCCTTCCGTCAGACCAACTCCTGCCATAATTGCCGCATAAGGAGCTATAATATACAAAGTGTTCCATTCCAAAGGAACCATGGGGATATGAAATGGTGGCAATCCACCCTGAACGGATGCAATATCACTTACTGTTTTCGTGTCAATTCCAATGAAAAATACAAGTCCGAAAACGATAATAATTGCTACCAGTGATGCCGGAATCGCCTTAGTTATTTTAGGAATTAAGATCACCAAGCCAATGGTCAACGCTACCAATCCAAGCATAATAAATAACTGCGAACCTTGCATCCATTCCGGATGATCTCCGCTTGTTTTGAATTGTGATATTTGGGCAAGGAAAATAACAATCGCCAATCCGTTAACGAAACCATACATAACGGACTGTGGAACCAAGCGGATAAACTTGGCCAATTTGAAAAGTCCGACTAAAATTTGAAAAATACCTGCAAGTGCAACTGCGGCGAAAACGTATTCCAATCCATGGGATTGCATCAATGCTATCAGAACAATTACGGTTGCACCTGCTCCTCCGGAAATCAGGCCGGGTCTGCCACCAAAAACAGAAGTAAATAATCCCATTATAAATGCACCATACAATCCGACAAGCGGAGGAAAACCAGCCAATAGAGCGAATGAAAGTGATTCAGGGATCATGGTCATTGCTACGGTTAATCCGGCAAGAATTTCAGTTTTATAGTTAACTTCTTGTTTCAGGTCAAACAAATTAAAATACTTCTTCATCTGAAATAAATATGTGAGCAATGGAAACATGGTTCCATATTAGAAAAATAAAATTGTGAGTTTGTGATGTCAGGAAAAAGAAGCCAATTACTCAGGGTGGAGTAAGCGGAGAATGATGAATATTTCTTTTTGCTTTCATAGATGGGTGCAAAGATAGTAATTTCATAGAAACAGAATAGTCATTCGATTTTTGGTTTTGCAAAGAATGACATTTGTATTCGTGGAAAATGATGTATATTAAAACCTTGTCAACTAAAATGATTTATTTGAAAAGCAATTATGGAAGAAAAAACGGGTTTTGAATTATTCAAGCGTATAATTATCAAGCGTTTCAATTTGCGTCACGAACAAGCGGAAGAAGCTTTAGTGATTGACTCGATTACAAAAAGTTCAGATTTCGTTGGCGCTAATCTTTGGATTCTAATCTTCGCGATCTTAATTGCATCCATCGGTTTAAATATGAATTCGACGGCAGTAATCATTGGTGCCATGTTGATTTCCCCCCTTATGGGTCCGATCATGGGTGTTGGTCTCGGAATGGGGATCAACGATTTTGAATTGGTAAAGAAAGGATTGCGTAACCTTTTAATTGCAACGGTAATCGGTATTTCAGCATCCGCCATTTATTTTTGGCTTACCCCCATCAACATTGCACGAAACGAATTACTTGCACGAACAAGTCCTTCCGTTTACGATGTCTTCATTGCTTTTTTCGGTGGTCTGGCCGGCGTAGTTGCGGCTACAAGAAAGGAAAAAAGTAATGCAATCCCCGGCGTAGCAATTGCAACTGCCCTGATGCCCCCGCTTTGTACAGCCGGATACGGTATCGCAACCGGACATCTTTATTACTTCCTGGGTGCTTTGTATCTTTACTGCATCAACAGCATTTTCATTTGTATCAGTACATTCCTGATCATTCGTTTGATGAAGTTCAGGAAGAAAACGTTCGACGATAAGCATTATGAAAGAAAAGTTTCCAGGTACATTTTATGGACAACTATTATCGCCATATTACCCAGTATTTATCTCACCTATGGGATTATCCACAAAAGTCTTTTTGAAAATGCAGCAGAAAAATTCGTCAAAGAGCAATTTAACTATAAGGATACCCAGGTAATCTCTAAAAACTATACATATAGCAGCGACAAGCAGCAAATTGATTTACTTCTAATCGGGTATGAACTTCCCGCCAAAGCTATTGACTCCATAAAGCGGAATTTGAAAGCTTATAATTTGGAAAACACAAAACTGGTCATTCGTCAGGGCTTGAATGATAAACAGGAAATTGATTTCTCGCAAATCAAAGCAAGTATTATGAAAGAGGTATTTGCTGAGAATCTTTCTAAGAGTTCGAAGCAGCTTCAAAAAAAGGAATTTCCAAATATCCTTCCTGAGCTAAGGTCGTTGTATCCTGAAATCACTTCGTATAGTGCCACAAAGGTGGTTCAACACCAATCTGTCTCCAAAGACGACACACTCACAGTAATAATCACGGACTTTTCCAAACCACTCAAAAAAGAAGATCGTTCCAAACTGGAAAGCTGGTTAAAACACCGGTTTAAAGAAGATACAGTCAAACTGGTAGTTGTTTCACCATAACAAAAAATGCAGTGCTCTTTTTTATACTATAAACGTGTCCCGGTGTCGATCCGGCAAGAAAAACCAGATTTCTGAACATTAAAAAGCGCCATGAGCGGCGCTTTTAAAATCATAGAAAAGTGAATCCCGGATCAGGCATAAACAATGTTTTCCATGCTAAAAACAAATGGCTGTGAGTCTGCCCCAGGACCACCTCCGGTCATAATGATATCCGCTTCAGAAATTCCCAGCAGACTAAGTTCTGTATTTATATTGGAAATAATGGCCGAGTTTATGACTTCCCCTTGTAAAATTTGAGAAGCCACTCCGATCCAAATGTTAGGTTTAAAGGTGAAAACAGCCTCCTGTCCCGGGGCAATATTGCTTTTAAGTGCACATACGCTGTTGTCACGAAAGCAATACGCTGAAATACTTCCTGTTTGCAACAAATTTCTTACTCCAATTTCCTGGGGATCAACAGCAGGTGTTCCGGACAACTGTAAAATATCTCCAGATTTACTTCGTACCATATCAAACGCTTGTCCAAAAGAAGCGGGTAATTGTGGGGTGAAATTCCCATATGAATCAGATGCGGCAACTGTAACCTGCATCGGATAGTTAAATGGGTGATTGTCTCCCTGTCCGCAATTATCAATGACTTTCCAGGCTACAGCCAGTTCGTCTAAGTCAGCAGCGACGTTTTTTTGAAAAATAACAACCTGACTGTTATTTTGATCGTTAGATCGGTTAATGAAATTCAGTTTAATCGTGTTCATGTGAATAATGGTTTTTATTTGCTCCAAAACTAATGGATTTTTGGTAAAAGGGAAAAACCATCGTAAATTAAGCCAGCAAATAATCCCATCCCTCAATCAGGAACCATATTTTTTTATGATCGCCAATTGACCTGCGTGGTAGGCTGTATGAGAAATGATCCTTCCGAAAGCTTCTGCTTTTGATTTAACTCCGAATTCCTTTGTTTCCACTGTTTCGTCCCATGAATCATCATCCTGTTGCGAAATCGCAGACAAAACAGTTTTAAATGAATGATCTAAGTACTCACGCAATTCACTTAAATCGATCCATTCACCGGTATCTTTTTGATCGATAACCGTTTGCGCTTTAACTTTCACCTCTTCTAATTGGAAGACATTTTTTGAAAACAATAACTCCACATCACCAATATGGCGCATGAGGAAACCACAACTATTCGGGCAGGGGTTCAGTTTTTTAGGCAGGTCTTCTGCGTTGATTGTGTTGAGAACCAATTGAAGCCTTGTTCTGGCTTCCTGATACGCTTCATAAAACATTTTTGTCGTTTCCATTATTCAATCACCTTTAAATAAATCAATACATAATATAATCCGGTAAGAATAAAGAGTATCGCTGCGATATAACGCATTACCTTTTCAATTTGTGTGATCCGTTTGAAATAAACTCCCAATTTCTCAATACTAAAAGCAATAATCAAGGTAAAGAACAACACCAGGGATCCTGCTCCGATTGCAAAAAATAAAGGCAGCGTTATTCCCATTTCACTTTCAATGGTCATCGGGATCAGCATTCCGAAATACATGGCTCCACTATACGGACAAAATGCCATCGCAAATAAAACACCTAGCAGAAAGGAACCTAACAAGCCCTTGTCCTTGAATTTATCACCCAGTTTCTCTTTTAAACTAGATTTACCGAGGAAATTGAACTTAATGACATTGAGCATGATCAAACCAATAATAATCATCACAGGACCGAGAAATTTCTCCCCGTTTCCCTGGAAAAACCTCGCTACGTGGAATTTACTGGCACCCATTGAAATGATCATTGCAATAGCCGTGTACGTGAACGCCAGACCCAGTGTGTAAAGAAAACCACTCAGTAAGATTTTCCTTTTACCTTGCAGAGTCCGTGCAATATAAGCCGTAGCAGTAATGTTTGTTGCCAACGGACAAGGGCTGATTGCAGTTAACAAACCCAAAGCCCATGCTGACAAGATAGGCCAGGAGGCATTGTCAACCAGCTGATTTAACCACTCCATTAGTTCAGTTTTTCCTGAATCATTTTTTCCAATTCCTTTTCAAAAGCTGTCTGATCACCATTTGCAAATTCAAAAGCGAAATTGCTCCAATCCGTAATCTGATCTTTTCCATTTTCCACTTTATTAATCATCAAAGCGGTTCCGGTTGCTTCAAATTTCTCAGCTAGTTCATAATTCGATTCATCATCCACATCAACAACCTGATAGACAATTGCCCCGGATTTCAATTCATCTTTGAAGTATTTATCTAACGTTGATTTGGTATATGACTTCATGTGCTTACATGTTTCACATTGACGTGTTCCGTGGAAAGCATAAATTTTCAATCCATCCTTTTGCTCAACGTTTGCTGATGCCGAGTTCTTTTCTCCACTTGTTCCGGTAGTACAAGAAAAAACCGAAAACAAAGCAATAACAATTATTGGGATAATATTTCTCATAGAACGTATCTTACTTTTTTTCGGTGGTACAACACGCTTTGTCTTTTTCCTTGCATGCTGTCTTTTCCGAATCGCTGCATTTCACGTTCTCTTTGCATGTGCCATCAGGTTTGCATTTTTCGCTGGTCGGATTTTCGCAACAAGCTTTTTCAACTTTTGGTTTACAAGTCCCATCCGGATTGCAATCAGCAGATTTCGGATCTGAACAGCAAGATTTACCTTCAATAACCGGATAGTTAAATGCTGTCCATTCCTTTATTCCTCCAGTCATGCTGGAAGCATTGGTAAACCCGTTTTTTTGTAAAATCCCCAATGCTTTCTTACTTCTGATTCCAGACTTGCATACCAGTACCAATTGTTTGTCCTTTGGCAGTTTGTTCAGGTTTTGTTCCAATTCATCCATTGGAATATTGATCTTGTTTTTAACATCAAAATCCGATTCGGTAATTTCCCCTTTTGTTCTGACGTCCACAAACAAAACGTCTTTTTTTGATAGCTCCAAGGCTTTTTTCGGATCAATTTCCTTAGCTTCATTTTCGCTTGTGTTTCCACACGACTGCATTAAAGAAACCAATGCAAGAGTTGTAATAATCAGTACTTTTTTCATCTTTACTGTGTTTTAATTTGGGGTTCAAAAATAATAGCAGATTTAATGGAATTCGAGATCATACAGGCTTTTTCACTCATTTCCAGAATTCTCAATGCTCTTTCCGGGTTTAGGTCTGTAGAAATCGTTAGAATTGGTTTGAGAACAATTTCAGAAACCAACCATTTTCCCTCCACTTTTTCAATTGTTCCTATTGCATTGGATTCGAAACTGATGAAATCGATCTTTGAATTTTCTGCAATGGATAAAAAGGTGGTCATGAGACAGGAATTAACGGCTGCCACGAAAAGATGTTCCGGAGACCAAACACCTGCTATTCCCTTTGGAAATTCAGGAGGTGTTACCACTTCAATCTGTTCGGTAAGAATCGGAGAACTAACGACTCCTTTTCTGTCATTCAACCACTGAAGATTTACTTCGTAAGCGTGTTTTTCATTCATTATTTAGAGAATTATATTAAACAAATAGCCTGAAACGATAATGCAGGCAGCTACCACACCGAAGAAGATCATCAACATTTTTGTTGTCATTACTTTCTTCAGTAAAAGTCCTTCGGGAATTGATAATCCCACAACTGCCATTGTAAAAGCGATTGCTGTACCTATTGGAATCCCTTTTTGAACCAGAACTTCCATTATTGGCAAGACACCTGCAGCATTACTATACATCGGAACACCTGCAATTACAGCAATCGGGACAGCAAATGGATTATCGGAAGTAATATATTTTTCGAAAAAACCGGTTGGGATAAATCCATGCATTATACCTCCTATTGCAATACCAATTAAAATGTATATGGAAACTCCTTTTACTATCCCTAATGATTCATTTAAAATAGAAGGAATACGCTGGCGAAAAGTTTGGTGATTCGACTCTTCTTCCTGATCAACTATCTGTTTGTTTTCCAGTATTTTTTGAACCCACGGAGTGAGCATTCGTTCAAGTTTCATACGTCCAAGAATGTACCCCGCAACCATCGATAAAATTATCCCGCTGATTACATAAACAATTGTCACCTTCCAACCAAACATTCCTATGAATAGTGCAACTGAAACGGCGTCCACCAAAGGAGATGAGATTAAAAAAGCTAAAGTTACTCCCAAAGGAATACCTCCTTTTACGAACCCTATAAACAAAGGAACAGAAGAACAGGAACAAAAAGGGGTGATAGTTCCAAAGAAGGAAGCAAGGAAATAATCTAGTCCGTACCATTTTCGCCTGGTGAGAAAATTGCGTACTTTATCAATTGGGAAATAGGAATTAATGACTCCCATTACCATCGTAATGATAAAAAGCAAAATAAAAATCTTAACCGTATCGTAGACAAAGAAGTTTAAAGCATCTCCCAGCTTACTTCCTTCCGAAATATTAAAAACAGAATAGATTAAAATATCAGCCAAATATTGAAGCCAATCAAACATGATTTATTCTGTATTTGAATTGTTTCATCGTTTTAACAACATTTACTGCCATCAGAAGAATTTCCTAAAACAGAGGCATTATTTCCTTTGGTTGGAAATCCTTTTTCTGCCCATCGGATCATTCCGTATTGCATGTTTACTACCTTCTCCCGATCATAACCGTGATTGATCAGGAAGCCCGCAGCTCTCAAACTTCTTCCTCCACTTCTGCAAACAAGTACAACATCTCTGTCTTTGGGCACTTCCTGAAAACGATCTTCAAATTCGCTCAACGGGATATGGATTATTTCAGGAACATCATAAGCCAATTCACTCACCTCATCCGCTTCACGCACATCAATTAGCACCGCTCCATTTCTGACCCAATCCTGAGTCGTTGTCGGGCAAATTTCTTTTACCAATGATTGACTTTCCATGATTCCGCTATTTCAGTAATGCTACGATTTCTCCAATTGTTGCAACCCTTCCTTTGATTTTGATTTCTTCATCGATCATTAAAACCGGAGTGGTTAAAACATTGTATTTCATCATTTCTTCAATGTCCTCAATTTTAGTGACATCCGCTTCAATATCAACCTGTTTTAATGCTTCCAGAACATTATTGTAAGTTGTTTTGCATTTTGGGCACCCGGGACCCAAAACTTTTATATGCTTTTTCATTTATTCCTTATTTATCACAAAGTTAAAACACCTTTCCTTTCGTGAAATGACGAACATCATACTCTAAAGAGATTAACATGATATTTATCACTTTAATCAAAAAAACCAATTAACACGCCTTTGGCCAAGTACCAATTTTCTTTATTAATACAGTATTTTGTTTTAGGAGGAGTAATCTCACCTTGGATCAATCCGGCTTCTTTCAAAACTTTTAAATGCTGTGACAATGTACTATTTGCAATAGGAAGCTCCTCAGCCATATCTCCGTGATAACAACAACTTTGCTTATTTAACAAATCAAGAATTGCAATCCGGGCAGGATGCCCCAGTGCATCACCAAAACGGGCAATCAGTAATTGTTTGTCTGTGAATTTTTGATCCATATTTATTCTCCCATCAATTCTATATTCGTAATATTACGAACAATAATTAAATGAGCGAAGAATTGGACTAGAATTTATTTCTGGAAACAGCTAACAACAAACCAGTTTCGATCAAAAACCAATGACCATCTTTCATTCGGTGGCTGATGGGTAACAGATATTTTTCATTGCATTAAGGCATTTGACTTACTCAAAAACAGGCGCGGTCTGATAGAAAAGGGAAGAAAATCCTATGCATCTGCCGAACACTTCTATCTATCATAACATTAACGACTACTGTTTATACAACTTCTTTTTCAACCAAAATGCAACACGCACCATGATTATCAGGGCAGGAACTTCCACCAAAGGGCCAATAACACCTGCAAAGGCTTCTCCGGAATTAATTCCAAAAACTCCGATAGCTACAGCAATTGCCAACTCAAAATTGTTACCCGATGCTGTAAATGAAAGAGCTGCATTGTCGGAATAATCTGCTCCGGCCCATTTCCCGGTTAAAAACATCAAAAAGAACATGACAGCAAAGAAGATCACCAGTGGAATTGCCACCCGTACAACGTCCATGGGGATGCGCACAATCATTTCCCCCTTTAAACTAAACATCACCACGATGGTAAATAGTAAGGCGATCAATGTGATGGGAGAAATGAATGGCAGGTATTTATTTTTAAACCACTCTTCCCCTTTCAAACGAATCAAAGCAAAACGGCTAATGACTGCTATTGCAAAAGGAATTCCCAGGTAAACACCTACCGTTTTGGCGATTTCAGCAATCGTAATATCCATTTTCAGGGCATTTATCCCGAATAGAGGCAAAACAATTTCCAGGTAGAAATAGGCATACAAACTAAAGAAAAAGACTTGTAATAAACTGTTGATACCAACCAATCCGGCAACCAATTCCCGGTTACCTTCAGCCAATTCGTTCCAAACTATGACCATAGCAATACAAGGCGCCAAACCAATGATAATGAGACCTGTCATGTATTCAGGATAATCTTTCAGGAACAATACTGCCAAAGTGAACATTAAGAACGGACCTACAATCCAGGTGATAAAAAATGATAGCAGTAGTAATTTGGGGTTCGCCATCACTTTTGGAATCTTAGAGAACTGGACTTTTGTTAAGGGCGGAACCATCATTAGAATTAATCCTACGGCCAAAGGCACATTCGTTGTACCGCTTGAAAAAGAGTTGATGAAACTATCTGCACCCGGAACAAAGTATCCGATTGTAATTCCAACTCCCATTGCCAGGAAGATCCATAATGTTAAGAAACGATCTAAAAAACCCAGTTTTTTTCGCTCGTTCGCCGGAGCGCAGTTAGTTGCTGACATCCTAAAATTAGTTGATTAATGAAAAAGCATAAAGTGTTTCCAAAGCAATCTGCTTACAGCGCTCGTCGTATTTTTCGTCCTGAAGCGGTGTGTTGTCAAATGCTTTAGGATCGTCATAGGTTGTTCCAACCCGAAGTTCAACTCCGGGAATAAAAGGACAGTTTTCTTCGGCATCGCTGCAAGTCATAATTGCTGCAAATTCGGAACCTGGATTGTGCGAATTATTGTAAACTTTTGAGAAACAGACACTCGGCTCATCACTATCGCTGTAATAAACATGATAAATCGGGTTTTCTGAATCTGTTGTTTTCTGAATATTGAACCCAACCCGTTGAAGTGCGCTGATAGCATTGATATTAAATCCTGTTGCTTCGGTTCCTCCCGAATAAGTATTCACATCTTTAATTTCATAGTAGTCAGCAGCTACTTTTGCCCAAATTTGTCCCAAATGACTTCTACGGGAATTGTGGGTACAGATGTAAACCAAATTAACGGGTTTGTTCTGTTCTTGTTTTGAACGGATGTAGTTTGAAATTCGCTGTAGAATTTCTTTTCTTTCGTTCGGAATCGTATCAAATTCCTTAACTAGCCCGTCAATGTAATTTTTGATCTTTGTATTCATCGGAAATTGTTGTTTTTCTTGCCTTGGAAATCTGTTTTGATTCAACAATTCAAAATACTCGTCAAACTGCTTTTTGAATCGGTCAATTTGTTCGTAATCGATTTTGTAATGAAGATTTTGATTCGATCTTAGTTGACCGGTAATGAACCGGTATTTTTTGAGAAGCGACAAATTACTTCTTACCGTTCCATCATGTAAACCATTTACCTCTACGATATGGTTCAATCCCCCTTTACCCGCTTTCGCAACTTCTTCAAGTGTTTTAAGACGTGTAAAATGAGAGAACAATGAAAAGTACCTGGCCAACTCCTGCTGACCAAGCACTATCCTATTTTCATTCCTGTTATCAAAGAACATATATCATTAATTGCAACAACCACTTCCTGGAGCGCATGTATTTGCACTATCTCCACCCAGCTCAGTCAATTGTACCTTCATCTTTTCGGCAGGAATTCCGCAAGCATCCGATGCCAAACAAGCCGTTGTTTTAGGGACCAGTACGAAATGCGAACCGTTGAAGCTCAAATCGTATTTCCCGATGGTATCACTTTGGTATTCCACTTCGATTTCATTGTCTTCAATCCCCAATTTTTCTTCTGAAAGCTTGATGATATTCAACAGTTTACCTGGCTTCAAGCGGTGCTCGAAATCGTTGGCATTCCACAGCTGGAAATTAACGACCTGTTCTTTGCGAATTGTTCCACCGCAATCAATAAAATGTTTTTGAATACTGCCAACCTCGGTAACGTGAAAATGTTCGGGAACAAATGATCCGTCAGGAGTTTGAAACGCAACGTTTTCAAGCGTTGGCAAAATGACTTTGATTTCTGAAAGTTTCATAATTTGAATTTTTAATTTAACAACAAGATTTTTTTTCTTTATCCTCTAACTGCAAAGTGATATTGGTCAGATATAGTTGCAATTCGGAAATAGCTTCTTTATCCACACAATAACAAATGGATGTACCTTCGATACTCCCTTTGATTAACCCGGCGTTTTTCAGTTCTTTCAGGTGCTGTGATACTGTAGGCTGAGCCAATGGCAATTCATTTACAATATCACCGCAAATACACGTATCGACTTTGATCAGGTATTCCATAATGGCAATACGTGCCGGATGTCCCAGGGCTTTCATCATGTTAGCTAATTTGTTCTGCTCTTCCGAAAAGTAATCTGTTTTAGTTGCCCCCATAACCTCTATCGTAATATAACTATATTGC
>CAMPIU010000013.1 GCA_946886545.1 uncultured Flavobacteriales bacterium
GTAATAACTTCATCTCCGGGTTTTAACAATTTAAGTACAGCATCCGTTGCAGCAACACCACTGCTGAAGCAAACGCAATGTTTTCCGTTTTCCAAGGCGGCAATGTTTGCCTGAAGTGCTTCACGTGTCGGATTCTTTCCTCTTGCATACCCAAATCCCTTGTTTACTCCGGGAGCTTCCTGGACGTAAGTAGAGGTTTGAAAAATAGGAGTCATGATTGCCCCGGTTGTTGGATCTGGCTGTACACCGGCATGAATAGCTTTGGTACCGAATTTCATATCTTGTTCTTTCATAGAAAATGGATTCACTTTTTTAGAATTGCAAAGTTAATCGTTCGACAAAGAAAATAATGGGGATTCTCGAAAATATTCTTTTCCGGAGATTTCTGTCAATCAGGTTTCACGAGGTGAAGGGGTTTCAAAGAGGAACTGGTCCGTAACTGATATAAGTAGAATTACCTGTGTTGTTTTTTTCGCAGGTTGATAAATACTTCCGACCCCATTCTGGCAGGTACGCTGTTGTAGCATTCTACCATCGTTATGATTTCGAAATTCGGATCGAAAATGGGTTTGTATTCCAGTGAATTACCTCCGAATGGCGGACCTTGGTGCGTAAATTCTCGGTTAAACAAAACGCCGATCACTCTTCCATGAGGGCGTAACAAGGAGTCCATTTTATTTGAATAGTGTGTGCGCTCTTTTGGATCAATAGCACAAAAGAATGTCTGTTCGATGATCAGATCGTAGGTTTCCTGATGTTGAAAAAAGTCTTCACATAGAATCCTGATTCCTTCCTGATTCTCAAATTTCACTTGCAAGAGTTCCACTGCTTTTGGAGCAATATCAATTAAGGTAATATTCGTGAATCCGTTCAAAATCAGGTATTCCGCTTCGTAAGCATTTCCGCAACCGGGAATCAAAATGGCTGCTTCTTTGTTTTGGTATTGGGATAAATAGTTGGTGATTGAAGGAGAAGCAAAACCGATATCCCAACCGGTTTTGCTCATTTCCCACCGAGTATTCCAATAAGAAGCATCAAGTTGTTGCTCATTGGTTTTTGTCAGGTGTTGTAGTTTTTTTTCTCCTTTCTCCATTTTGTATAATCTGCTTAAGAATAAGATTCGATTAACCAATTACTTTGCTCTGACACACAAATTTACTTTTAGGTACATTGGTTGTCGAAATGGCATTGAATCCACCGGCAACTTCCGTAAAGTTTCGGTATCCCCGTGCCTGTAAAATGCTTGCAGCAATCATACTTCGGTAACCTCCTGCACAGTGCAGGTAAAAGTGTTCTTGTGGCTTAACATCCTTAATCCAATCATTGATGTATGCCAAAGGTTTACTATATGCTTCTTCGACGTGTTCAGCCGCATATTCACTTTCTTTCCGGACATCTATTATTTTACTTTTACCGATTTTTACTTCCGAAGCAAATTGTTCGGCTGTGATGCGGTTTACCATGTCAATTTCTTTAGCAGCATTCACCCATGATTGAAAACCACCACCTAAATGACCTAATACATGATCAAAGCCAACCCGGCTCAATCGGGTGATTGCTTCTGCTTCTCTCCCTTCGTCAGTAACTAATAGAATCGGTTGTTTGACATCGACAATCAGTGCGCCGACCCACGGGGCAAAATCTCCATCCAAACCGATATTAATGGATTGTGGAATGAATCCGATTGCAAATTCCTGATCACTTCTCGTATCCAAAATCAATGCTCCGGTACTTTCTGCAACCGCTTCAAATTCACCGACAGATAAGGCATTCATTCCATGACTCAATACGTTTTCGAATTGGTCGTATCCTTTCTTATTCATTGCTACGTTCATTCCAAAATAGGCAGGAGGAGGTAGTAGTCCTTCCGTTACCGCTTCAACAAAGGCTTTCTTGTTCGGTTGATTCAGGGCATAATTCATTTTCTTTTGGTTCCCTAAACTGTCAACCGTTTCCTTCATCATGTTTTTTCCACAGGCAGAGCCTGCTCCGTGTGCCGGATAAACGGTGATATCATCTGGAAGGGGTAGAATTTTAGTGTAAATACTTTCGTATAACAATCCAGCTAATTCTTCCATCGTGAGGTGAGCTGCTTTTTGAGCTAAATCAGGTCTTCCTACATCCCCCAGGAAAAGGGTATCCCCACTAAATAATGCTGTTTCCTTGCCATGCTCATCGATTAACAAAAAGCAAGAACTTTCCATAGTGTGTCCCGGAGTGTGCAGTACTTTCAGTTTGATGTCGCCGATTTCGAAGATTTGATTGTCTGTTGCAACAATGGCATCGAATTCCGGTTGAGCTGTAGGACCATAAACAATGGGTGCATTGGTTTTCTTACTTAAATCAAGGTGACCGCTAACGAAATCTGCATGAAAATGGGTTTCAAAAATGTATTTGAGCTTCACGCCGTCGTATTCTAATCGATCGATATAGGGTTGTGTTTCTCTTAATGGGTCAATAATTGCCGCTTCTCCGTTTGACGTGATGTAGTATGCTCCTTGTGCCAGACATCCCGTATAAATTTGTTCGATTCTCATGTGTTTGAAATTTGATGTTCTTAACTCATTTGGTAGCACAAAGGTGCATCGATTGTTTTTGATATTCAGCTACTTTGGTTACACAAACAGATTTTCCTGCTAAATACATTGACATGCCCTCATCAGTTGGTCGGAATGAGTTCTTTCAGAATAATATACACTCCCATTGCCAGCACAAACCACCCGAACGCTGGCTTTAATCGTGCTCCGTTTATCTTTTTCGAAAGAGCCATCCCGACGAAAATTCCGCTGATTGCGAATACCGTAATGATACTCAAAAATTTCCAATCGATTTCAGTGTCATGAAGTGAGAACAAAAATCCGGTTAAGGAGTTGATCGCAATGATTACCAATGAAGTTCCAACGGCTGTTTTCATAGGTAGTTTCAGGAAGTTAACCAAGGCCGGAATGATCAGAAATCCACCTCCTGCGCCAACAATGCCTGTTACAAATCCTACAAAAATTCCTTGGAACATCAAAAACAAGTAGCTGGGTTTGTTTTGCCCTGATTCATTGTCCTGAACTTTCCGTTTTTTGATCATGCTATAGGCAGCTGCAATCATTAAAAAAGCAAACAACAACATGAAAAATACATTTTTAGTCACCGCAAAACTTCCGATTTGAAAAAGATGCTCCGGAATAGCAGGAACTATAAACCATCTGGTAAGAAATACAATAGCGATGGAAGGAAGTCCAAAGGCGATCACTGTATTGCGATTTACCTGACCCCTTTTGAAGTAAAAAACGGAACCTACCAAACTCGTTACTCCGACAACAAAGAGGGAATATGTCGTAGACAGAACTGTATCCAGGCTAAATAAGTAAACCAAAACAGGAACCGTAAGAATACTTCCTCCTCCACCGATAAGCCCTAGTAAAATACCGATAAAGATAGAAGCGAAATAACCTGCAATTTCCATGTGCTGATAAAATTGATGCTGCAAAAGTGCAGTTATTCAACAACTAATCCAGCAACTTTGGTTACATAAGAGTTATTTTATTTTTGCACAAATCCACTATTCTGTCTTCTTCCGTTCGAATGAACTTCAAAGTTCCTTTTATTATGATCGGAATGGCGCGGATATAAGCGTTCTTGTTTAAGACGATACTGCCGGCTTTGTAGGTTTTTTGAATTCTGAGATTCGTTCCAAATTCTCCATATTGCAAGGTTATCGTTTATGGGCTACTTCAATCGCTTCGTTTCAGCCAACATTTATAACCACCTTTTCACTATTTTCGCTAAGCATTTCAATGAGTTATTCACCAACACATATCAGCGATTTTATTCATGCCTTATCGGACATGCCTAAATCGGATATGTTGGTAAATCTCACGGAAGCTGCTGAGTCCTTGATTCATTTGGAAGAACTTCCGAAGGATAAATTTCAGGTTAGAGCGGAAGGTAAATGGAAGTCTGTTTGGCAGGTTGCAGCAAAGTTCCGTCTGGAATCAGATGTGAATTCATTGTGCCTGGTTTTTGGAACTTTTTCTTCAAACCTTCAAACCGGAACTGTTAAATCTCCCTTGCTTATTGTACCGCTGAACTGGGAATATACCCGGATCAGCAACATGCTTCAGTTGGAATTGGACGAAGAATCAATTGAGATTAATCCCTATATCAAATTTCTTTATTCTGAATTGAATAATGAATCGCTAAATGATATTCCGGTCGATCTGAATTTGAAAGAAAAGTTGAATTGGGTTATTCAGCGATTTCAAAATTTAAGTTTGGAAACCGGATTCTCTCACGAAATCTATATCGGTAATTTTCATTATCACCGCTTTCACATGTTGAGAGAATTGGAAGGAATTGAAAAGTCTGAAAGAAAGAATGGGCTTGTCCAACAACTGCTTGGAAATGACTTTGAAGCACCGGAGAAAATAGAGTTGCCACCTGATTTGATTTATCCTGCTGATGCAGACCAAAAACAGGTTTTCACTTGTTTGAGTGAGAAGAATGTATTGCTTCAAGGACCTCCTGGAACAGGTAAATCGCAAGTTTTAATCAATATTTTGGGGAAATCACTGAAATGTGAGTTAAAAACATTGGTGGTTTCCGAAAAAAGAGTGGCACTGGACGTGTTGGTTAAAAAGCTTTCCGAATTGAATCTCGACCCATTTGCATTTGTGGTACATAGTCAAACCAAATCAAAGAATTTACTCGCCCAATTAAAAAGGACCTGGCAAGTCTTGGAAAACGATGCGATTCATTCGGGTCAAAACCTGAGACTTTCGGAACAATTGAATGCAAATCTGCAATTACTTCTTGATCGCTTAAATACACCGGATTATTTTGCGGGAGTTTCTTATAAGCAATTGCAGGATTTATTACAGGAAACTCCTATTGCAAACAGTCGCTTTTCAAGCCTGGCACCAACTCTTGATGAATGGTTGAAAAGCAGGGCGCTCATCCAAAAATTGGATCTGCGGCTCAATGGATTTTCTAAATTGAAAGGATTAAAACCTGCGTTCTTCGAACAGTGGAATGGAGATCAGTTGATTAAAACCGGATTGAAGAACTTACATTCATTGCAAAGTAAATTGGAGGACTTGAGCTCATTCGGCGATTTGGAAAAATTGATTGCCGTTTTGGGACGATGCCAATTGGTGGAAAATGAAAATTACAAAGCGTATAGTCAGCTTGTTTCGAAACCGAGAGAATGGAAAAAATTCCAAAAACAGGTTCAACTGTTCAAGGAATTACAGGAGCGGATGGCTCTGATTGAAAAAGAAAATCAGATTTGGAAACAAGTTCCTTCCAAAAGTCAATTGGAATCATGGGAGCAAGCCGGTAGTTGGATTCAGCTGCGAAGACGCAAAAAAGCAATCACAAGATTATTGAATGATCCTTCGGTCTTGCCGGAAATTGCTCTTGCAAACTGGAGGAATTATTTGGTGGAAAAGGAGAAGATCAGCCAATTGGAATCTTACTTCATGGATTTAGGTCTGGATACAAATAGACACGCTCTTGAAATGGGGCTGATTTATGCAGTAAGTTTGGAAAGCGAAAGCGGTTCGTTGCTGAGCGAGATTGCCGGTTGGACTAAGGAAAAACGCCGAATAATTATCCAATGTGGACCGGAATTAAATCAACTGAAGTCAAACTTGACCCGCTATTTCGAATTAAAGAGCGAGACCGTCTTATCAGAATTTTTGGATCAAAAACAATCCGAATTTATCGAATTAAGCTCCGTTTACGAAGATCTTAAACAAGTGCCGCGTTTCTTTTTCGGATTATTGGATGAGGTCAATTCCTGGGAAGCCTTGCAATCACTGATCTTGTTTAGCTCTTTAAAAAAAATTGAATCGCTTAATCCTGAGATCGTTAAATTTTCGGGAGCCTCGCTTCACGAACGTTTGGATGAGTTGATCCGGACAGAAGACCGGGAATTTGCTGATTTTGCAGATTCACTTCGTTTTCAGATCCGGAAACGATTTACGGACTTTGAAGAATTGTTGCGGACTCCGGCTCAGAAACTTTCCGCTAATCAAAAAGAATTCAAAACACGATTAAAAAGGGGGAAGGCTCTTTTAGTAAAGGAATTTGCGAAGTCTAGGAATCATATCACCATCCGGAACCTGATTGCAAGCGATGCAAAAGAATGGGTTCAGCTGCTTATACCGGTTTGGCTGGCGACACCGAATCAGGTGGCGGATCATTTTCCCCTGGAAATGGAATTGTTTGATTTGGTTCTCTTTGATGAAGCTAGTCAGCTTCCATTGCCGAATGCTTTAGGTTCCTTGTTCCGTTCCAAAAGAGCATTAGTTGCAGGTGATGAACAGCAAATGGCGCCGTCTAATTATTTCGGGAAAAATTTCGGGTTCCACGATTTGCTTCATCAGGCTTCATACTATTTTGAACGGGTTCCTTTACATCATCATTACCGGTCTGAACACATCGAATTGATCGGGTTTTCAAATAAACATTTTTACAAGGATGAATTAATTGTTTATCCTTCCCCGCATCACCAGGAAGTACTGTTTCACCATTATGTGGAAAAAGGGGTTTTTGATGAAAGAAGAAATCAGTTGGAAGCTAAATCACTTGCCGACTTTTTGGAAAATTTCAGCAATTGGGATCAGAAAACGGTCGGAATTGTTGCTTTCTCCGAAGAACAGTTGAAGGCTGTTTGGAAAGAATGTTCACCAAGAGTACAAAACCTGATTACACTTAAACAAGATGATAACACACTTTTCTTTAAAGCTTTGGAAAATGTGCAGGGAGATGAAGCAGATGTTTTGATCATCAGTTTGGGGTATGCACGAAATCCGGAGGGATCATTTCAAATGCGCTTCGGTCCTTTAAATCAAAGTAACGGACACAAGCGCTTAAATGTGTTATTGACCAGAGCGAAACAGGAGATGCACTTTTTTACCTCGGTAAAGGCTTCGGATTTTGAATTGTCGGATAATGAATCGGTGAATCTACTTAGAAGATTCTTGCAGGAATTGGAAGCCGTTCAGGTATCTGCTAAGGAATTGATCTTTCCTTATGGTTTGGAAGTGGAATCCGTAAACAAGAACAGTGTTCGTTTTAAAAACAGTTATGCTCAAATTCCAAACGGCCAGGATCTGGTGACTTTTCACCGGGTAATGAAACAGCGAGGTTGGAAGCTGGGTTATTAGCTTATATGAATTCGTTGGGAAGGACGTAGAAGTGATCTGGATTCTATTTGACTGCAAGCCAGCTATATCAGATAAATCAACGAGACTGGCATTTAAATTATTAGAAGTTGTTTTTATTCGCTTTTCTTGTCTTTTTTTGTACATTGGACAACTTAAAAAACTGAAAATGAAAAGGCTACTCTCCTCTTTTTTATTCCTTATGGTCTTAAACTGCGGTTTCGGACAAAGCGAATTAGTTTCCATCCAAAGGTATTTGCAGGAACATGCAAGTCAATGGAATTTGAAATCTACGGACTTTTCAAATCTTGAATTGGTTTCAAAAGCTTCATCGAAAGCGGCGAATACCCAGCATTTAAAAATTCGTCAAACAAAAAACGGTATTTCTCTTATTGACGGATTCGGAATCGTAACCATCAAAGACGATCAGGTGGTTCATGTCACTACGAATTTTGTTTCGATAGCGGAACCTGTAAATCAATCGGCATTAAGCGCAGAAGAAGCAGTAAATGCCGCTTTAAAGCATTTGAACCTTGCAAGTGCTGATATCAAACAATTGAAGAACGGTAAAAACACATTTCTCTTTTCTAAGGAGGGTATTTCAAAAGAAAATATCCCGGTGAAACTGGTTCTTGGTGAACATCAGGGACAATTAATGTATCTGTGGGATTTAAGTATTTATCCTATCGGTTCCGAACATTGGTGGTCAATGAGGTTGAATGCTGAAACGGGTGAAGTGATCTTTCAGAATGATTGGATCTCACATTGTGCTGTAGAACATTGTCCGGATGAAAAACATCAGTTTACTCAGACAATGATGGCTCCGCCACCGCCTCCGGGAGCTGATCAGTATATGGTTTACGCATTGCCGAATATCAGTCCCGCACATGGGAATAGGGTGCTGGTAACAAATCCTTCGGATGCTGTTTACTCTCCTTTTGGTTGGCATGATACCGACGGAATTGCAGGGGATGAATACACGATCACGCGAGGAAATAATGTCCACGCTTCCGAAGATATTGACAATGACGATATTCCTGGTTATTCACCGGACGGGGGTGTAAGCCTTGATTTTAATTTTGCTTATGATTCTTTACTCGGTGTTCAGGGAAACCTGGATGCAGTGATCACCAACCTGTTCTATATGAACAATATGATGCACGACATTTGGGCACATTATGGTTTTGATGAGGAAAGCGGAAATTTCCAGGAAACAAATTATTCCGGTCTTGCGCAGGGATTTGATCAGGTACTGGCGGATGCACAGGATGGAAGCGGAACCAATAATGCTAATTTCGGAACACCACCCGATGGATTTAATCCGCGTATGCAGATGTATTTATGGACAGAAAGCAATGTGCCGGATTTGTTGACTATCAATGCTCCCGCTGCCATTGACGGAGCTTATTCCTGTTCTACCGCAGGTTTCGGCCCACCGGTTCCAATGACACCGATAACCGAAGATTTGGTTTTGGTAATTGATGATGGGGCCGATACAACTGATGGCTGCGGAGTGATTACAAACGGAGGAGCACTTGCAGGTAAAATTGCATTGGTGCGAAGAGGTAATTGTACTTTTGCTGAAAAAGTAGAAGCTTGTGAGCTTTTTGGAGCAGTTGCCGTAATCGTTATGAATAATACGGGGACAAGTACTCAGGCCATGGGAGGTAACTCCTTTACTGCGATTCCTTCCATCATGGTTTCAAAGCCAAACGGGGATTTATTCGTGAATCAAATGGTATTGGGAAATACGGTAAACGGAACAATAGTAAATCCGGGTGATCTGACAGCAACCGATTCGGATTTTGACAATATGATCATAGCACATGAATATGGTCACGGTATTTCCAATCGCCTGGTTGGCGGCGGCGATGATACGGATTGTTTGTTCAATGCCGAGCAAATGGGCGAAGGGTGGTCTGATTGGTTCGGATTGATGATTACTCAGGTTGCTTCAGATCTTCCGGGAGACGGTCGGGGAGTTGGAACCTATGTTACGAATGAACCGAATAACGGTGGTGGAATTCGTCCGGCACGATATTCTAGGGATTTTGCGATCAACGATTATACTTATGGGAATACCAACAGCGGTTCTTTGAGCCAACCACACGGAATTGGTTTCGTTTGGGCTTCTATGTTGTGGGATTTGAATTGGGCATTGATCGATCAATACGGTTTTGATCCGAACATCAAAACTGGAACAGGTGGAAATAACATCGCCATGAACCTGGTGATCGAAGGGTTGAAATTAACTGCTTGCGCTCCCGGATTTGTAGACGGACGCGATGGTATTTTGGCAGCAGATCAGGTACTTTATGGCGGAGCAAACAAATGTTTGATCTGGGAAGTGTTTGCACGAAGAGGTTTAGGTTATTCTGCTGATCAGGGAAGCTCGGATGATCGCTCAGATCAGATTGAGGCTTTTGATATTGATCCGGGTTGTTCTTCGGGACTTGGCTTAAGTGAAAATAAAACAAATCAAATTCAGGTGTACCCGAATCCGAGCAATGGAAAATTGACAGTTAAAAATAACCAGTCGGAAATTCAGCAAATTGAACTGCATGATCTAAGTGGAAAAGCAGTTTATTCGAAAGAAATTGAAACCGGCAATTACGAAGTCGTTTTAGATATGAGCAACTTGAAGAAAGGATTATACCTGATGAAAATTCAAACACAGAACGGTTTCCAAACTGTTCGGGTAGAGAAATTGTAAATACAACACAACTACTTATAAAAAAATCCGGCACTGGTTTCCAGGTCGGATTTTTGTTTTAAATATTTATTGATTTCCGAGAAGATGTGCAAAGTACATGAAGACAAAGGCTCCTTCAATGAAGGAATAGCTTGAGGATGAACACGAATCCGCTATGCGGACACTGAAGGATAATAAAGTACTTCCTTCCGTGAACCTCTGTGCTCTTCTGTGGGAAAAAATGATCAATTTTATTTCCTATCAATGTGCATCTAGCCAGTTTTGGGCCAATTCCATTTCCACTTCCATCGGAACGGATAAGGAAACGGCATTTTCCATCGCTTCTTTCACTAAGGCTTTCATGATTTCCTGCTCGTCTTTATGTACATCAAAGACCAATTCATCGTGTACCTGCAGGATCATTTTGGATTGGACTTTTGCTTCCTTCATCGCTTTGTTCACTGCTACCATTGCTAATTTTACAATATCGGCAGCAGAACCCTGAATCGGTGCATTGACTGCATTTCGTTCTGCGAATCCTCTTACAACTGCATTTGCTGAATTGATATCCGGTAAGTAACGACGACGCTGCATGATTGTTTCGACATATCCGTTCTCACGTGCACTTTTTACCGCTTGATCCATGTAGGTTTTGATCGTGGAATACTGAGCAAAGTAAGCATCAATGATTTGCTTTGCTTCTGTCCTGCTGATTCCCAGGTTTTGGGAAAGTCCAAATGCTGACTGTCCGTAAATGATTCCGAAGTTCACTGCTTTTGCGGCGCTTCGCTGGTCTTTTGTTACTTCTTCCAAATCTACATGAAACACTTTTGCAGCTGTTGCCCGGTGAATATCCAATTTGTCTTTGAATGCCTGGATCATATTTGTATCGTTTGCCAAAGCGGCAATGATCCGTAATTCAATTTGTGAGTAATCGGCAGACATTAACTGGAAATCTTCCGAACGGGCAATAAATGCTCTTCTGATTTCTTTTCCGCGTTCACTGCGAATAGGAATATTCTGAAGGTTCGGGTTATTGGAGCTCAATCGGCCGGTTGCGGTGATCGTTTGCATGTAGCTGGTATGTACCCGGCCATCAATCGGATCTTTCATGGTCGGAAGCGGATCTACATAAGTGGATTTCAGCTTCTTCATTTGACGGTAATCCAAAATGCATGGAATGATCTCGTGGTCATTTTTATGTTGTTGTAAAATATCTTCGGATGTCGCGTACTGACCCGTTTTGGTTTTCTTTGCTTTCGAAGAGATCTTCATGTGCTCGAACAAAACATCTCCTAATTGTTTCGGGGAATCGACATTGAAATCCATTCCGGCGAGTTCTTTGATCCGGATTTCCAAAGCTGCTGTTTCTTCTGCTAACTGTTTGGAGTAAGCTTCCAGATGTGGAATATCGATTGCAACACCTTCTTCTTCCATTTCTGCAAGAACGGATACCAAAGGCATTTCCATCTCGTAGAACAATTTCTTCAAATGGTCCTTTTCAATCTGCGGACCGAACAATTGTTTTAACTGGAAAGTAATGTCGGCGTCTTCACAGGCGTAATCGCTGATCGCTTCCGGCGGAAGATCTCCCATGTTTCCCTGGCCTTTTCCTTTTTTTCCAATCAGTGTTTCGATACTGATCGGTGTATAGTTCAGGTAATATTCTGCCAGGAAATCCATTCCCTGTTTGGATTCAGGCTGGATCAGATAATGCGCGATCATGGTGTCGAATAGTGGTCCTGCAAACTGAACGCCGTAACGATGCAATACCTGAATGTCGTATTTCATGTTGTGGGCGATCTTTTCGATCGACGTACTTTCAAAGAAAGGTTTGAATTCATCTACAATGACTTGTGCTTCCTCACGATCTTTTGGAACTGCAACATAATAGGCTTCACGTTCTTTGTATGAAAAGGACATTCCGACCAGGTCGGCATGCAGTGCGTTGATATCTGTGGTTTCCGTATCAAAACACACGGATTTTTCATTCAATAATTTAGTCAGTAAAGCCTTACGTTCTTCTGGAAGAGTGACTAAATGGTAGGAAGGTTTCTCTGTTGCAATGGTCTTTACACCGCTTGTGGGTTGCGCTTGTTGCACATCAACGAGACTTTGCGTTCCGAACAGGTCCAGCTGACCATTTTGATCAACTCCTGCCGATGTAACAACGATTTCTTCGCCGGTTATTCGTTTAGCTAAGTTCCGGAATTCAAGTTCGGTGAAAATATCTAAGATCAGTTCCTTGTTTGGTTCCTCAAGTACTAGTGCCTCGGGGTTAAATTCTACCGGCGCGTCAAGAATGATCGTTGCAAGGATTTTGGAGATAATTCCCTGTTCCTTGAAATTGATCATATTCTCTTTCATTTTTCCTTTGAGATCTTCTACGTTTTCAAAAACGCCTTCCATGGATCCGTAATCTGCGATCAGTTTTTTGGCTGTCTTTTCTCCAACTCCCGGAATCCCCGGAATATTATCTGCAGCATCTCCCCACAATCCTAAAATATCGATAACCTGGAGAGGATTTTGAACTTCAAACTTCTCACAGACTTCTTTTACACCCATAATGCTTGCAGGATCTCCGCCGCGACCTGGTTTGTAAATGAAAATATTGTCGCTTACCAATTGACCGAAATCTTTATCAGGAGTCATCATGTAGGTGACGAAACCTTCTTTTTCTGCCATTTTTGCCATGGTTCCGATCAGATCATCTGCTTCATACCCGTCCACAACGTACATCGGGATGCGGAATGCTTCAATAATCCGTTTGATCGGCTCGATCATGTTGCGGATGTCCTCAGGCATTTCCTCTCGATGCGCTTTGTAGGCTGCAAAATCCACGTTTCTGTTGGTAGCTCCTCCCGGCGGATCAAAAACAACGGCTATGTGAGTTGGTTTCTCTTTGTTGAGAATGTCGATCAGAACGTTGGTGAAACCAAAGGCTGCAGAAGTGTTTTGTCCTTTTGAATTCACTCTTGGATTTTTTGCAAAAGCGAAATATGCCCTGTAAATCAAGGCGAACGCATCTAATAGGAACAATTTTTTATCTGACTCCGGAGTAAGCATAATCTGTAAGAATTGTGAATTGCAAGTTTACTTCAAATTCGGCAAATTCTGTGTGCTTTTCCCGAATGTTTATCAAAAACACACCATTGTCTGACCATTAATATCAAGCGTCTGAACCTGCTCACTAGTGGTTGGTTATAGCATGGATGAAGCTTAATTAAAGCATAAATGAGGCATAGATAAAGCATAGATATAGTTACGTTTGTATATAAACTTAACAACCGATGAACATATTTAACTGAGAATAACTTAGCACTAAAAACCATTGCCTATTACTACTAATTTAAATTCGGCATTCGTAATTCGTAATTAAAACAATATCTATTCACTAATGCCTGATCACTATTGCCCGAGTTCAATTAACAGTCTGAATTGCATAACTATTTAGGATCACTTGGCTTTGACGAGTTCTTTGAGCGAAATTTACAAAGTGATAAAATGGTTTAAGCTAACCGTAGTTTACGGGATTGTTTTTTTAGTGGGATATCTGGGAACCGGGATTACTTTGCATTATGTAAAACCTGAAGTGCGGATATTGCCTCAATTCGTAGAGAATATCCTGGATGGAGGTGCGGTTTGGAAAGTTCAATACCCGGAAGAATCAAATGTTTCAATGTTTGATCAGCGTACTTTTAACCCGGAATCGCACGATCCTGAAGAGGAAATCCTGTTTACGGATGATTATAATTCTAAGAATGGAATTTTTTGTTTCAGAGGGAACGCACAGCGCAATGCTCCCACGCGTGGTGTGCTGAAAGGAAAACCGACAAATATTCGTGTAGACTGGGAGTTTACCACAGGTTACGACGGACGCACAACGGAATACGGTTCCTGGGGTGGCGGTTCAGGCTGGACAGGTCAGCCTTTGGTTGTGAAGTGGCCGCAGAAAATTGCAAAGCGACTTTACGGGATAAATGAAACTTATCTGAGGCAATCCAATTTCAGGGAAGTGATTGTCGGAAGCTTGTGTGGAGATATTTATTTCATTGATTGGAAGACCGGGAAGGTAACAAGACCACATGTAAGTATTGAAAACCCGATTAAAGGTACTGTCTCGGTTGATCCGCGAATGAACGGACTTCTTTATGTGGGACAAGGAATTCAAAATGGGGAACGATTCGGTTCTTATATTTTCAACATGTTTACAGGTCAGGAAATTTTCTTTCGAAATGGTTTGGATCCGAAAGCACGCAGAAGTTGGGGAGCATTTGACAGTAATTCCCTGATTGATGCGAAATCGGGATATTGGATCCATCCTGCGGAAAACGGTCAGATTTACAAAACAAAAATCTCAAACCCAAAAATGATTCCATCCCCTTTTATCTTTAATTATCACATTCAGAAACATCCGGATTTGGGAATCGAATCGAGTTTCGGAGCCTGGAATAACCTGGGCTGGTTTGGCGACAATGGGGGAAATGTGTTTTGTATGAACCTGATGACCATGAAACCGGTTTGGTACCTGGATAATTACGATGATACGGATGCATCGATGGTCATTGATTTGCAGGAAGATGCACATCCTTTTTTGTATATTGGAAATGAAGTGGATAAACAAGGTGAGACCGGAACTGCACATATTCGCAAAATTGATGGACTTAGCGGAAAAGAAATTTGGGATGTAAGCCGCAAATCAACCAATACGAAATTGAATGGACGTGTGAATTCCGGTGGTGTTTTGGCTTCCGTTTTACCGGGTAAGAAGAAGGCAAGTAACCTGGTTTATGGAATTTTCTCACGGGTGAACGGAAGTTTGGCAGGAGAATTCGTTGCGATTGACAAGCATACCGGGAAAGTGAAGTTCTCAATCCCAATGGATTATTACAGTTGGGCTTCGCCAATCGACCTGTATGATAAAGAAGGGAATTGCACTGTCTTTTTCACGGATGTTTATGGAACGATCTACCTGATTGATGGCTTAACAGGGAAAATTATTGTGAAACGGAAAACGGATTGTGTTTGGGAATCTTCACCTGTTGCCTGGGGAAACCGCATCGTAGTAGGAAGCAGGGGCAAGAAGATCGTGAGCTTTGTGATAGAATAATTGAAAATTCCAAAAGTTACTTTCTAAAACTTTAGCATTTCCGTTGAAACCTGTGAGAAACTAAAAATGTATCTTTGTTTTCAATGGAAAATTCAAATCGCCCGCTCATTTTTGTTACCAACGACGATAGCCTTCACGCAAAAGGAATAGCCTCATTAGTTGCTGTTGCCCGTGAGTTTGGAGATGTGGTAGTTATAGCTCCCGACAAACCGCAATCCGGAATGGGACATGCAATTACTATTTCTCATCCGTTGAGATTGCTTCGTTCCGATATTTTTGAAGGAATAGAATCATATTCGTGTAGCGGAACGCCGGTAGACTGTGTGAAATTGGCCGTTTACGAAGTATTGCACCGTAAACCCGACCTGATCCTTTCAGGAATTAATCACGGATTGAATTCATCGACGAATGTATTATATTCCGGCACCATGTCTGCGGCAGTGGAGGGAGCAATGGAACACATTCCGAGTATCGGTTTCTCGTATGGTGATTTCGACCTGGATGCCGATTTTTCAGCCCCAATAGCTGTGGCGAAAGAAGTTATTCCGAAGGTATTGAGCAATGGATTGAAACAAGGAGTTTGCTTAAACATAAATATTCCAAAAGGCCCGGCTGAAGCATTAAAAGGGATAGAAGTTTGCAGACAAGCCTATGCATTTTGGGAAGACCGTTTTGATAAGCGGATAGATCAATTCGGAAGACCTTATTATTGGCTTACCGGAACATTTGATTCCAGGGAAGATGCAACAGATACAGATTTATATTTTTTAGATCAGGGCTTTGCAACCATTGTGCCTACTCAATTTGATTTAACAGCTCACGATACAATTGCTGGCCTAAAAAAAGTATTCTAATGAAAAGAAAATTTACCTGGAACTCACGAGTTACCGTAGGAATGTTAATAGGTTTATTATCTCCGATCATCATCGTACCGATTACAATGGTAATTATTGCCTGGGCTCAGAATTTTTACTTTTCCGTGTTATGGAGTAAGTTTTTTAGTGATCTGAATATCATGAGCAAATTTGTTTCTCTTTCAATCATTCCGAATTTGGTTTGGTTCTACATCTTCCTGAATAAAGAGCGTTATGACCTGGCTCGCGGGATTATTATCGGCTCTGCTTTATTCCTTCCGTTCATTTTATATGTCAATTTAATCCGCTAATGGGTAAGAAACTATATATCATTTCAGGGGAGGCGTCCGGAGATTTGCATGGTTCCAACGTCATGAAAGAATTGTATGCAGAACAACCCGACCTGGATATCCGGTTTTGGGGTGGAGACAAAATGCAGGCAGTTGGCGGAACAATGGCGAAACATATTCGTGAACTGGCTTTTATGGGATTCGTAGAAGTATTGATGAACCTGCCGACGATTTTAAGAAACATCAAATTTTGTAAGGAAGATATTCTGAAATTTCAGCCGGATGCTCTTTTACTGATCGATTATCCGGGATTCAACATGCGGATAGCTGAGTGGGCAAAGAAGAATAACATCAAGGTATATTATTACATTTCTCCTACGGTTTGGGCCTGGAAGGAAAACCGCGTACACAAGATCAAACGGGATGTTTACAAATTGTATTGTATCCTTCCTTTTGAAGAAGCATTTTACCAAAAATACCGCTATGATGTTGAATATGTAGGACATCCATTGCTGGACGAAATAGAACAGTACCGGGAACTTCCGAAACAGGAACTGAAGATTTCTGCAGGAAATAAACCGATCATTGCTATGCTTCCGGGTTCCAGGAAACAGGAATTGAGAACGAAATTACCGGTGATGCTTCCTTTGGTAGATCTGTTTCCGCAATATCACTTTGTGATTGCAGGCGCACCAAATATGGATATTGCTATTTACAAGGAGTTGATAGGAGACAAGCAAGTAGATGTGGTTTACGGTCAAACCTATCCTCTGCTGCAACAATCGGAGGCTGCGGTAGTAACATCAGGAACAGCGACATTGGAAACGGGCTTGTTTGAAATACCGCAAGTGGTGTGTTATATTGGAAATGCAATTTCCTATCAGATTGCAAAGAGGTTGGTGAATGTGAAATATATTTCGCTGGTGAACCTTATTTTGGATAAGGAAGCAGTTACCGAACTGATCCAGAATGATTGCACAACAGAGCGTTTGGCTAAAGAGTTATCCTTAATTATTGAAGGCGGAAACAAACGTTCCGGGGTTCTGGAAGATTATTCCAATTTAAAAGCACTCCTGGGAAAAGGAGGCGCATCTAAAAAAGTTGCACAATCGGTGTTGAAAACTATTTGAGTTCGAGCCGATTTCAGTCGTGTACGAAACTAATTTTGTAGTATGTTGAGCTTGTTCGTGC
>CAMPIU010000014.1 GCA_946886545.1 uncultured Flavobacteriales bacterium
AAGTAGGGGCGGAAAAATTTCCGCCCCTACTTTTTTGGCACGAATTTTATTATGCTCTAAATATAAAATTCAAAGCCATGAAAAAATTATACTTCACATTCGCACTGGTACTTTTCACTTGTACATTCGCAAATGCTTCTGAATTGCTTTTGCGGGTCAACAGAAAAGGCCAATTTATTGTCAGCGCTTCCAATCAAACGCAAACAAACAACTTTAACACCTACCAGTTTTATAACTTATATGGAGGAACAACTCAGGTAAAAGTTGTGGATAAACTCAACGGACAGGTCATTTTCAAAAACAACCTGAATATCCCGGAAGGTTACCAGTTAATTGCAGAGCTGGATATTTACGGAACAATGACAATCGTCGCAAACAATCCGTTGGCGAATTCTAATGGAGGCTGGAGCAATAACGTAGGAAGCATCAACTATGGCAACACAGGGAATGTGCACTATGGCGGAGCTTATCAAAACAATCACTGCGGAACACATCCAAACTACCAGGGAGACGGATATTATAACCAGGGACAAAGCACAAACAATTATTTTAATCAATTTGTGACTAGTCTGAGAGCAGAAAGCTTTGACAGCAATCGCCTGCAAAATGCGAAAGTATACGCTTCAAAAACAAACTTATCTGCAAACCAGATCAAAGAAATTGCCGCAACTTTCACTTTCGACAGCAACCGTCTTGACTGGGCAAAAGCGGCATATAACAACTGTTATGATAAAGGAAATTATTTCTTATTAAGAGAAACTTTCACCTTCTCTTCAAGCTATAGCGACTTACAGGATTATATCAGCATACAATAATTCAAACCCAATTTTGATGCATTCATCAAAATGAATCCAATACCAACCCGGAATGTCGAATCTGTTTAGGTTCGACATTCCTTTTTACTTGAGTTCGGATAAGAATTTTATACCGTTAAATTGACCAAAATTCACTATCTTTGAATCTCATAACTAGCTATATGAAAGAACAAAATTTAGCCGATTTAGAAGCTGCATTTAATGAAAAACTGAAGCAGGATATTCGCATTGAGCCAAAAGACTGGATGCCGGAGGCTTATCGTAAAACATTAATTCGTCAGATTTCACAGCACGCACATTCTGAAATTGTGGGAATGCTTCCGGAAGGAAACTGGATCACACGCGCACCGAATTTAAGACGTAAGGCTGTTTTATTGGCAAAAGTTCAGGACGAAGCCGGTCATGGGCAATACCTGTACAGTGCAATGGAAACTTTGGGAGCATCCCGTGAAGAAAGTATTGATGACATGCACACAGGTAAGGCAAAATACTCTTCCATTTTCAATTACCCAACATTAACCTGGGCTGATATGGGAGCAGTTGGTTGGCTAGTTGACGGAGCGGCTATTATGAATCAGGTGCCTTTGTGCCGGACATCATATGGTCCGTATGCCCGCGCAATGGTTCGTATTTGTAAAGAAGAATCATTTCACCAACGCCAGGGATATGAGATCATGTGTACATTGATGAAAGGTTCTGAAGACCAGAAAGCAATGGCTCAAGACGCCCTGAATCGTTTTTGGTGGCCTGCGTTAATGATGTTCGGACCAAGTGACGAAGCATCAACGCACACTCAACAATCTATTGATTGGAAAATCAAAAGACATACCAACGATGAATTGCGCCAAATGTTTGTGGATGCATCCGTTCCTCAGGCTCAATTAATCGGGTTGACGATTCCGGATCCGGATTTGAAATGGAATGAAGAAAGAGGCCATTACGATTTCGGTGAGATTAATTGGGACGAATTTTGGCAAGTAGTTAGCGGAAACGGACCATGTAATGCCGAACGCATCGCAGCAAGATTGAAAGCAAAAGAAGATGGTATGTGGGTCAGAGAAGCAGCAATGGCCCATGCCGAAAAGAAAAAAGCAAAAAAAGCATCTTAATATTATAAAGAAATGGCAGGAAAAGATTGGCCTTTATGGGAAGTTTTTATTAGAAGTAAACAAGGTTTGAATCACAAGCATGTTGGAAGTATTCATGCCGCAGATGCAGAAATGGCAGTTGAAAATGCACGCGATGTTTACACCAGACGCAGTGAAGGGATTTCAATTTGGGTAGTTGAGTCCTCCCAGGTATTCGCTTCAGATCCTGCAGATTCCGATGCACTATTCGAACCGGCTAACAGCAAAATTTACCGTCACCCGACTTTCTATGAGGTTCCTGACGGTGTTGGACACATGTAAGATTGATTTTAGGACACTAAGATTTTAAGACATCAAGAATTTAAGTGAGTTCCTGTCTTAATATCCTGAAGTCCTAACATCCTAAAATCTAATTAATGAAAAACAACTTATTTACATATACATTGCGCATAGCTGATGACAGCCTGATTTTGGGTCAAAGGCTTTCAGAATGGTGTGGTCACGGACCAATTATCGAAGAAGATATCGCTTTAACGAATATTGCACTGGATCTAATCGGCCAGGCAACAAGTCTTTTGGAATATGCTGCAACGGTTGAAAACAAAGGAAGAAGTGCAGATGACCTGGCTTTTTTAAGATTTGAAAACCAGTATTTCAATACCCAATTGGTGGAACAAAAAAATGGTGATTTTGCCGTTACGACTGTCCGCCAATGGATTTTTGATACATTCAGACTTCCATTTTATGAGGCATTGCAACATTCTTCCGACAAACAACTTGCTGCAATTGCTGAGAAATCTTTAAAAGAGACTAAGTACCACTGGAAACATTCATCTGAATGGATTATTCGCATGGGAGACGGAACTGAAGAATCCAATAAGCGTGTAAATGACGCACTTGTTTTACTCTGGAAATTTTCAGATGAATTATTCTATATGGATGATGTTGACCGGGAATTGATCGCCCAAGGCATTGCAGTTGATTTGGAAACACTTCGTCCGCAATTCAATGAGCGAATTCAGTACGTATTGCAGGAAGCAACCCTTCAATTGCCGGATTCCAAATGGAAATTGAACGGTGGAAGACAAGGAAGACACACAGAGCATTTTGGTCATTTAATTGCAGAAATGCAGTATATGCAACGTGCTTATCCGAATATGGAATGGTAAGCGAGACTACTATATGGCAATATTTAGAAGAAGTACCGGATCCAGAAGTTCCGGTACTTTCGGTTATTGACCTGGGGATTGTTCGCTCTGTCAAGGTGCTTTCTGATAAAGAGGTTGAAATCACAATCACTCCTACTTATTCAGGTTGTCCGGCAATGAATTACATCGAAAAAAACATTCGGGAACTACTTGGTGAAAAAGGAATTGAAACAATCCACATTCAAACAGTTCTTTCACCTGCATGGACTACCGATTGGATGAGTGAGGCCGGTAAAGAAAAATTATTGGCATACGGAATTGCACCACCGGTCAATGAGGTCGACAAGCTGGTTTTATTTGGAGATTCCCCAATTGTTAAATGCCCGCAATGTCATTCCAAAAACACCAGAATGCTGAGTCAATTCGGCAGCACAGCCTGTAAAGCCCTGTATCAGTGCAACGATTGCCTGGAACCCTTTGACTACTTCAAATGCTTGAGGTAAAACTATAAAATTACCAGGTTTTAACCAATGTGTTATTTGCAGGTTACGCTTCGTAACTTACCATATTCAACTAGTACATTATCAAATATTTATTATCAGGAATGCGTATCTTTGCGTCGATTGATAAATCAACTACACATTTATGAAGATGAGTTTTACCAACACGCAAGTTATTGATCTGTTGTCCAGTGAGTTGTCTCAAGACACAATTTCAATGAATGCAACTCGTCAAAATTTCCAAACTAGGAGTTTACATGTTGAACTTAATTTTTTCATCTTATGATCAGATTAGGTTTTCTACTAATATGTTTTTGTTTGTTCCTGAATCATTCTCTTTTTGCTCAGGTTCCAACCTCTCCGCCAGTCGGCACAGTCACGACAACAAGTTCCGCCACTCCATTCGCTTACGCTTTAACCGGAGGGTTGACTTATTCATATAACAATCCATCCTGGCCTGCTTTCAATACCAATTGTTATGCTTTTTCATTGAATGACACATTATTCAATGCAATAAACGGCTTCAATCCGACTCCTTCGGGTGGAATCTGTACTGGAATGAGTAACCTAGTTTACAATGCAGGAATGTCTAATCTTGCTTCCGGAACAATCGTTTATACCGGAACAACCAGTTATCGTTATCAAAATATTTCCAGTGTATTTGTTGTAAATAATGCTGTTCCGGTGCGTGTTACAATTACATTTTCAAGTCCTGTAACATATTATCCTAATAACACCTTTGTAGTGCCGGTAACAGGGAACTTTTCATACTCCGTCATTTACGAATCTTTTTCGCCAACTGATGCTCAGTATACAAGTGGATCCGGAAATACCTGGACACCATCAAAGACTTTATTCAATAATCTAGTCACAGATCCTAATAACTCTATCTGTGTGAATTTTACTCCCGGAACATTTACTTTGAATACTGTAAATGCAAGTACTGCACCAAGCGGAATCATTTGCCAGGGAGGAAACATTCAACTAACCGGAGGTGGAACGGGAAACAATTTAACATTCAACTGGTCAGGACCGAATAGTTTTACCAGTACAAATTCAAATGTTACTATTAACAATGCCAGTTCGAGTAATTCCGGAACCTATTTTTTAACTGTAACAGATGATATTGGTTGTTCAAACACCGCCCAATCAGTAATAAACGTTCAGCAAGCTCCCACGGCAACTGCAGGCGGAACTTCTGTAATCTGTGTAAATAATACAGCAACAGTCAGTGGAGCTACCTCTGCAAATGGCACTATTTCCTGGACACACAATGGAAGCGGCTCTCTTTCAAATGGGAACACATTAACTCCTACTTACACTCCATCTTCTTCTGATGCTGGAAATACGGTGGTTTTAACACTAATAACCACCAGTAATAATTCATGCGCTCCGGATAATGCACAAGCTTTTTACAATGTAATTGTTGAAGGAAACCCGATAGCAGTTGATGGTGTGACAAACTCTATTTGTTCCACAACAAGCTTCACGGTAACAACCGCAAATGCTCAGTTTGGCGCAATCAACTGGACACATAACGGAAATGGAACTTTGACCAATGCCAATACCCCTTCACCAACTTACACTCCAAGTCCACTTGACGATGGAAATACGGTAGTTTTAACACTCACAGTTACAAGCGGTAATTCCTGTGCCCCAGGAATAGCTCAGGCATTTCATGTAATAAATATTACACCACTTCCTCAGGCAGTTTCCGGTGGAATGGCTACAGTATGTCAAAATAGTTCTGTAACGGTTTCCGGTGCTACAGCTAATTACGGAACTATCAACTGGAATCACAACGGATTCGGTTCACTAACCAATCCAACCTCTATTAATCCGACCTACACTCCAAATGCGGGGGATTTAGGAAACATTGTAACTCTTACAATGACAGTTTCGAGTAATAACAGTTGTGCTCCGGCAATTGCGACTGCAGATTTTTCGATCACGGTTCAAGGTCTGCCAACTGCGACTGTTTCCAACTCATCGACCATTTGTTCTACTTCCAGTGCAACTGTTTCTGGAGTAACAGCTTCGAACGGAACTTTCTCCTGGACCCACAATGGCAACGGAAATCTAAGTAACTCAACAAGTATAAATCCGACCTACACTCCAACCACATTGGACGCGGGAAATACTGTTTTACTAACACTCACAGTTTCCAGTAACAATTCCTGTGCACCTTCATCGGTAACAGCAATTTATACGGTTACTATCAATCGCCTTCCAACTGCAACAGTCGGAGGTAATGTTACAATATGCGAGAGTAATCCGTATCTTGTTACCGGAGCTTCTTTTAATTATGGAACAGCCAACTGGATTCACAATGGTTCCGGAACTATAACAAATGGAAATACGAATGCTCCGACTTATACCCCAGGCCCTTCAGATGCAGGAAACTCTGTAACTTTGATATTGAATGTCACCAGTAACAATGCTTGTGCGCCAAATGTTGTCAGCAGTCAATTTAGTTTAAATATTCAACATGCACCCGTTGCATTGGCCGGTGGCAGTACAACTGTTTGTGTTACATCTAATGCGCCGGTAACCGGTGCAACTGCTACTTACGGAACAATTAACTGGACGCATAACGGTGGCGGTTCATTAACGAATCCAACCGCTTTAGGTCCCATTTATAATCCTGTCAGCTCTGATATTGGAAATCCGATCACCCTTACTTTGACCGTAAGCAGTACAAATGTCTGCGCTCCACAAACAGCATCTGCTTTTTATACAGTTAATATTGATCCGCTTCCTTTGGCTCTTGCCGGTGGTTCAGCAACAATTTGTGCTAACGGCAGCGGAACTGTTTCAGGAGCTGTTGCTACCAACGGAACAGTCAATTGGACAGGAAACGGTTTAGGCACAATTTCCGATCCAACTACCACAACACCCACCTATTTCCCTTCTTTGAATGAAAGCGGGAATACCGTCACTTTAACGATGGAGGTGTTGAGTAATAACACCTGTATTCCTGCAACTAGTTTAGCTACTTATTCTTTTATAATTGATAATCTGCCATCTATTCAGAATCCAAATATTCAAGATACACTTTGCCCCGGGGCCAGCAAAACTATCGGAGGAATTACAACCGAATTTGGAACTTCTTCCTGGTCACACAATGGTACAGGAACACTTATTAATGGCAATACAAACTCACCGACTTACACGGCAGGTCCGGGAGACTTGGGGAATGTAGTAACATTGACCCTGACCGTAACCAGTACCAATACATGCGCTCCTCAAACTGCAGTGTCAACTGTCCAGCTCTATGTAAAAGCAAGTGCTAATATTCCAAATATCAATCTTGTCAATCTGATTCATGTTCGTTGCAACGGGGATCAGACCGGAAGTATTATTCTGAATATTACAGGAGGCGCTTCACCCTATTCATTTGATTGGAATTCCGGTTCAACCAGTCAGAATTTGACGAATATAGGCGAAGGTATTTATTATGTTGATGTTACAGACAATCACGGATGTCTTGCTACCGACACCTTTAAGATCAACGAACCACCCAAATTAGACTATACAGCACTTATTATACCTGTAAATTGTTTCAATTCCACTAATGGGAGCATTACAGTTTCAGCATCCGGTGGAGTTGGTCCATACAATTATATATGGCGGGATCTGGATGAAGATTCACCACAGGTAACACAACTTTCAGCAGGTACTTACAAAGTCACTATTAACGATGCAAATGGCTGCAGTATCACCGAATATATACCACTGGGAACTACGGGATCATTGAACGTTGAAGCAACACCAGATGTTATGAGTGTAAACATTGGAACAGAAATCCCGTTTACAGTCACCGGAGCGACAAATTATAATTGGTCTCCGGATCAGTATTTATCTTGCGACGACTGTGATAATCCTTTGTGCACCCCTACTTCATCAAATAATTATATTGTTACCGGATCCAACCCGAACGGATGTACAGGAACTGATACTATCATTGTTAATGTATTTGTGGATTGCCATAATTTGACCTTACCAAACATCTTTTCTCCTAACAACAATGGTCCTCAGGCAAATAACACTTTTGGCTTGCTAGGAACTTTACCATGCCTGGAGACTTATCAATTACTGATCTTCAATCGTTGGGGAGAACAAGTTTTCGAAACACAATCTACCGAGCTCCTTTGGGACGGAACATTTAAAGGACAAGTTCAAAATTCGGGAGTTTACTTTTATCGTCTCGATATGAAACTCGTTAATGGAGAAGAAATTAAAAAATCCGGTAATCTTACTTTAGTCAGATGAGAAAGATCTCTATTTACATATTACTTCTGACTCAAGTCATTGTGAAAAGTGTTTCAGCTCAGGATACTCATTTTGCTCAAACCGAGTACGCACCAATGCTCCTAAACCCAGCTTTAACCGGAGCTTTTTCTCACATGCAAATTATTGCAAATTATCGAAATCAATGGAACAGTATTGCTTCCCCCTATCAAACGATTGCTGCCTCCTTTGATGTAAGATTACAACGGATGGATGCAGACAATAACAGTTTTGTTGCACTCGGATTAAACTTCTTCAATGATGTGGCGGGAGACATGAAAGTGACTACCAACCAATTTAATCTGGATTTGGCATACCACCTTAAAATAGGCAGATACAATGTATTAAGAATTGGCATTTACGGCGGGATGAATCAGCGTACTTTGGACCCAAACAGGGGAAACTGGGCAAGTCAATTTGATGGAAATTCGATTAATTCCGGTATTGCAAGCGGTGAAAGTTTTGATTCCTACAATCATGTGTTTATGGACGCGGGTGCAGGGATCGTATATACTTTCAGAAAAATGAAATACTCCGTAAACAACAATATTAATAACAATGTGAATTGTGGTCTTGCGGTATACCATGCAAATCAACCTGCTTCTTCTTTCATTTCATTGCCACAGGATAAACTTTGGATGCGCATTTCCGGTTTTATTAATAGTTCTTTTAACGTACCTAATACCCAATTGGCAGTACAACCAGCTATCTACGTCCAATTTCAATCAAAATATTCGGAAGTGATGTTCGGAACTTATTTACGCTATAATATTCGTGAGGCTTCCCATTTCACCGGATCAATCAAACCGGTTGCTGCAGCGCTTGGATTATTTAGCCGTTATAAAGATGCCTTTGTTGCAAAGGGATATTTTCAATACCACCAATTCTCAGTTGGTCTTGCTTACGATTTTAACCTTTCCCGCTTAACTCCGGTATCGAAATCACGCGGTGGATTTGAAGTATTCCTCCGATTCAACCTGGACGACCGCTTGAACAATCCTTCACTTTGGTAAACTATTAGATTTTTGCATCCAGGATATCATCTCCGGTCATTGCCGGTTGACTAAATTTATTGTGCCTGGAAGTATTTATAGCATGTTTAATATTGGTAATGAGCAAGTATAAGATCAATAAACGGAAAATAAAGGCTACAATAAAAATAAAATTTAAGGCCGGAAGCATCAGTAACGTTAGCAGAGTCCAAAAACAGAAAACTGAGAATCCCATATAAAAAGCCCAGGGTTTGGACATATTTGTAAAAACAGCAGCCAGAATATAAGCCGTAACTGTCAACAAGTTTATCGCCGTTACTATCATACCTAGAGTTAATGAGTCGCTTAACTGAATCCCCTCCATAAAAGCCCCTATCATCGCAAATACCGCAATAATCCAAAAGAAGGTACTCGCTCCTTTCAGTTGTTTTGCCGGATGAGACACATTATTTACACAATGATAACCATCAATTATCACATCCAGCGTGATCGGTTTAGCAGATAACTTTAACTCTATTTGTCCCAACTCTTCTGTCTGATACTTCACACCTTTTTTGAGCTGAGCCGCTCCTTCGTGTGTACAGATCAGTTTATCCTGGTAATAGATTTCTACATTTCGATACCCGCGGGTCCACATTGCTTTCAGTGTTTCTCCGGGAAATTGTGTGATCCGGTATTTCTTTTCAAAATCCATGAGTGGGGTCGATTTAAATAAAAAAAGGGCATCAGTCAATGACGAATGCCCTCAAAAGTAATTTAATTTTGTTTATCCTAAAAACGGATATTTATAATCTGTAGGCGGAACAAACGTTTCTTTAATTGTTCGGGCAGACACCCAACGCAATAAATTCATTGCTGCTCCGGCTTTATCATTTGTCCCAGAACCTCTTGCACCTCCGAATGGCTGCTGACCAACAACAGCGCCTGTAGGTTTGTCATTGATATAGAAGTTTCCGGCAGCATTCTCCAGCGCTTTTGTAGCAACCTGAATTGCATAACGATCATTCGACATAATAGAACCAGTCAATGCATATTCAGAAGTTTCATCCAATAATTTCAAAGTCTCTTCGAATTGATTTTCAGGATAAACATAAATAGTTAAAACCGGTCCGAAGATTTCTTCACACAATGTTCTGAATTTAGGGTTCGTGGTAACAATCACAGTTGGTTCAATGAAATATCCAGCCGATTTATCATACCCGCCACCCACAATGATTTCAGCATCAGATTGTGTTTTAGCATAATCAATAAACCCTGCAATCTTATCAAAAGCACGTTCATCTATTACAGCATTGATAAAGTTGGATGAATCTTCAGGCGACCCCATTTTAAAGGATTTAACCTGCTTTACCAAAATCTCCTTTACATCTGCCCAAAGATTAGATGGAATATATGAACGGGATGCCGCAGAACATTTTTGCCCCTGGAACTCGAATGCACCTCTGGACAAAGCAGTTGCTACTTCAGCAGCATTTGCACTTTTATGAACCATTACGAAGTCTTTTCCTCCTGTTTCACCCACGATACGCGGATACGCCTTATAATTTTCAATATTGTTCCCGATTTCTTTCCATAAATGACGGAAAACCCCGGTTGAACCGGTAAAATGTAAACCTGCAAGGTGTTTGCTTTTGAAGATCACATCTCCCGCAACAGGGCCTTCCACAGAAATCATATTGATTACGCCGTCAGGAACACCTGCTGCTTTAAAAATTTCCATGATTACTTGTGCAGAATACATTTGAGATTCAGCAGGTTTCCAAACAATAACGTTCCCCATCATGGCAGGAGCTGCGCATAAGTTTGCAGCAATAGATGTGAAATTGAACGGTGTAAGAGCAAAGACGAATCCTTCCAACGGACGATATTCCAATCTGTTCCACATCCCCGGCAATGATTCAGGCTGATCTTTGTAAATCTGCGTCATGTATTGAACATTGAAGCGGAAAAAATCAATCAGTTCACAAGCAGCATCAATTTCTGCCTGCATTACATTCTTGGATTGCCCCAGCATCGTTGCAGCATTCATTCTGTTTCTGAAAGGACCTGCCAATAAATCAGCTGCTTTCAAGAAGATGGCTGCACGTTGTTCCCAAGGTAAATTTGCCCATTGTTCACGTGCTTTCATCGCAGCATCAATAGCCATGGAAACATGAGATGCATCACCGTAATTAAAATGCCCCAACACTTTCTTATGATCGTGTGGTGGCGACATCGGTCTTTTATTATTGGTTTTAACCAATTCGGAACCAATATACATCGGGACATCAATTGGATCCTGGTTCAGGAGTTTTTTATATTCAGAGATCAAAGCTGTATGTTCAGCACTTCCCGGAACATAAGCCTTCACTGGTTCATTAATTGCTTTAGGAACCGTAAATAACGCGTTTGACATAGTATACATTTTTGCATTACAAATGTACACATAATGCTTTGAGTTCATACATCTGATTGAAGGCATATTATTGAACTTCCATGGTTAATTCAAAAGATTGTTCTTATGTTTGGTATATTGTATTTAAACTCACTTATGAAGATTCTGGCATCCATTATTCTTTTTACAGCATGTGCTCATTTTTTGTCGTTCGCTCAATCTCTTGATTCCAAAAAACAGTGGGAACTACTAAATAAAGGAAATGAAAGTGAGCGAATTGATGCCGCTAAAAAACTAAGTTTATATTATCAATCCGAATCCATTGATTCACTTCGAATAGTAGGAGAAACACTTTTCTTTTATGGAATAGATAATCATTATCAGCCTGCTATCGAATTCGGAAAAATAACCCTTGCCGAATTTTATGTCATGAATGGCAGAATAAATGATGGAATTGTTATGGCAAAAGCCATCCTTCCAGGTTTGCAGGAACGTGGTGACATGACCTTATTGAGCAATGTGTGTAGAATTATTGCTTCCGGCTATCGAAAACTGGATGATGGAAACTCTTCTATTCTTTGGTCGAAAAAAGCCATTGCATACAACAAGGATAATACAGAATCAATTGATAAAACAGAAGGGATTATTTCTTTGGCAGAAGCATATCTTTTACAAAAGAAAGAGCAATTGGCAATTAAAACTTACAAGGATTATATTTTCAAGGCTGCTAAATCAAAGAATTATCGCGGATTAAGCACTGCCTATGCCCGTCTAGGTGATATCTACCGGATCTCAGAAAAGTTTAACCTGGCAGAAAAGTTCTTCAAGCTGTCTTATCAAATGGCTCAAAAAACAAACCTGACTTCTCCTAAAGCACATGCTTTAAACAACCTGGCTATTGTCTATTTTGAAAAAGGAGATACAACAAATTCCAGGATTCATTTTCAAAAATCCTTGAAATTAAGAGAATCTGTAAATGATATAAAATCAATTTCAGAAAGCTTATATAATTTGGGAGATTATCATTTTTATATTGAACAATACTCAAAAGCACTTTTTTGGTACCAAAAATCGACTGATCTGGCCAAAAGAAATTCACTGCTGAAAGAAGAAAAAGATGGATTATTGGCCATTGCACAAGTCTACAAGGAAATGAAGCAATTTGATGAGTCTACCAAACATCTGGAACGTGCAATTGCAATTTCGGGTGACCTGAAACTGCAGCAAAGTGCGGATGACGAAGATTTGACTAATTTGCAACATGAGATTTGGAGAACAGACTTTGAGGAATTCAAAACGGCAGAAATCAAGAGCGAATCCTCTTTTCAGGTGTATTTGCTTTTAATTGCCGTAATCGGTTTGGCCATCGCTGTCATTTTGTTGTTCATTAAACTCAACAAAACCAAGAAGCAAATTAATTCAATTTCCCCGGGAAATTCAATTGAAAAACAGGAATATCAACTTTGAACAACTGACCTGTTTCCATATTCTTAAAAGTATAGAATCCGTGCATAGAGCCCATTTCCGACTTCAATTCACAACCGCTTGTATATTGATATAGTTCTCCTGATTCCAAAATGGGTTGTTGCCCCACTACTCCTTCACCACTTACATGGATCGTCGGATTCAGGGAATCAAAAATGAACCAATCGCGATGAAGCAATTGAACAGTGAACTGATTTTGATTTTCAATATCAATTCGATAGCTGAAGAAATAACTGGAGTCCGTAGTTTGAGAAACATCTGCCCGAAACTGAGTCGAAACCCTAATCAAAACCCCTTCCGTAAGCGCGGTTATCTGTGTCATACTTATTGCACTTGTGACGAAGAAAGTTAGTAACTTAAATCAAGGTAGGCAAATTTTTCACATTTTTTATTGAACTAAATTCTCAAATATCAAGCTGTCAGCCGATTCCAAAAATTAACGAATAATGGAACAATCTGATGAAAGTCACCTAAAATATCTACTGTTCAAGACGAATTAAATTCTATTTTTGTACTCAAAAACTAGAAATGACTCCGAAGTTTCATCCTTTAGTTGTTCAAGATGTCCGAAAGGAAACTGATGACACTGTTTCAATTGCTTTTGAAATCCCTTCCGAATTAACAAATGATTACCAGTTTGTTTCGGGCCAATACATTACTATCCGTAAAATAATGGCTGGGGAAGAACTCAGAAGATCTTATTCGATTTGTACTACACCACAGGATGGTGAATTACGGGTTGCTGTTAAACGAGTAGAAGATGGTCAGTTTTCCTCATGGGCAACAGCCGATTTGAAAACCGGAGAAATTTTGGACGTAATGACTCCAAGTGGACATTTCCAGCTCCTTCCAGAAATTTCAGCTTCCCGAAATTATGCGCTTTTCGCAGCCGGAAGTGGGATTACACCCATTATTTCGATTGCAAAAACAATCCTTTCGGAGGAACCGATGAGTACCGTGACATTGGTTTACGGCAATAAAGGCTTTGCAAGCATCATTTTTAGAGAAGAATTAGAAGCTTTAAAAAACAAATACATAAATCGATTTCAGTTGATCCATGTCTTAAGCCGTGAAAGTTTGGGAAATCCCCTTCAGAAAGGCCGTATTGACAAAGAAAAGGTGGAATTGATCGGACGAACTTTACTCCGAGGTGAACACATTGATGCTGTTTACACTTGCGGACCGGAAGAAATGATCCATGCTGTGAAAAACGCAATGATGGAATCGGGGGTTCCCGAAAACAAGATTCATTTCGAATTATTCGGAACAAAAACGGCAGGTTCACAAACCAAAATTGTTGTTCCGAAAGATCAGGACGTATTAGCTAAAGTGACGATCATTCTTGATGGAGACCATATTGAAGTTGATCTGAACACGGCCGGCACATCTATCCTGGAAGCCGGTTATGCTGCCGGAGCAGATTTACCTTTTGCATGTAAAGGAGGTGTTTGTTGTACTTGTAAAGCTAAAATATTGGAAGGAAGTGCTGTGATGGATGTCAATTATGCACTTGAGAAAGATGAAGTAGAAGCCGGTTATATTTTAACTTGTCAGGCACATCCTACCTCAGAAAAATTAACAGTATCATTTGACGATTAATTATGGGTTTATTTTCCAAATTCAAGAAAGATTCAGGTTCGAAGAAACTTCGTTCCGGAATAGTTACAGTTGCAAATAATGAGCGAATTACAGCAGTAGGTAGCCGCATTCATTTCGAAATCCCTACGGATTTAAAAGATCAGTTTGTTTATGAACCCGGACAATACGTAAACGTTCATGTAACATTGAACGGTACCAAATACAGCCGGTCATATTCCATTTGCAGCGGGCCAAATGAAACTTATCTTGCCGTTGCGGTAAAGGCAATAGACAAGGGTCTTGTTTCAAATTACCTGGTAAATGAATTGAAGGCAGGAGATCAGGTTGAATTGGATTTTCCTTTGGGAAATTTCAAAATGGACACGAAAGCTCCCAATATTGTATGTTTTGCTGCTGGTAGTGGAATTACACCGTTCATGTCTTTCGCAAAATCATTGGGTGAGAATCAAAAAATGCGCCTGATTTATGGTAATTCAAAAATGGACGCCGCATTCTTTCTGGATGAAATCAAAGCATTTCCGAACGTTACTTCTACCTTTTTCTTTAGTCAGGAAAAGAATGAAGGACACCAGGAAGGAAGATTGGACAAGCATCATGTGAGCGAATTAATCAAATCTGAATTATCACTTTTGAGAGCAGATGGATTTTATATCTGTGGCCCCGAAGAAATGATCATGGGAATCCAGGAAGTATTGAAGATCTTTGGAATAGCAAAAGAGAAGATTCACTTCGAATTGTTTACCACTCCTGTTTTGATGAAACAAGAAGAAACTACGGTAATCGGTACATTTAAAGGGGTTTCTAAAGTAAGTGCCATATTAGACGGAGAAGTTCAGCATATTGAATTAAACACGAACGGGAAGAGTATTCTGGACGCGTTGGATCAATCGGGAATGGATGTTCCTTATTCTTGTAAAGGTGGTGTATGCTGTACATGCAAAGCGAAGATCATTGAAGGAAGTGCACAAATGACCATTAATTATGCTTTAACGGATGAAGAAGTGAAAGAAGGATATATTCTTACGTGTCAATCACATCCGACAAGCGAAGTTTTAAAATTGGATTTTGATGTCTAAGAATGTTTTAGTGATTGGAGCGAGTCGGGGAATTGGCAAAGAATTAGTTCGTCAATTTGCCGACAAAGACCTGGAAACATTTGGTTTTGCCAGAAGTCTTCAAAATGCTTCTGAAAACAATATTCATTTCATCCACTTGGATTTATTAAGTCCAACAATTAAATCCGACTTTGAAAAGGTCATTTCGGGTATTGATCACATCGATTATTTAATTCACAATGCCGGTTTTATCGCCGTGAAACCCTTTCTGGAGTTATCCAGGGAAGATATTCAAAACTGTTACCAGGTGAATGTGATGTCTGTTATGGAAATCACACAAATTTGTATCCCAAAAATGAAATCAGGAGGGCATATTGTCATGATTTCATCCATAGGCGGATTCCAGGGAAGTTCTAAATTCCCGGGCTTGGCAGCATATTCCACCTCAAAAGCAGCATTGGTATCATTAACCGAATTACTTGCTGAAGAATTTAAAAATTCAGGAATATCCATAAATTGTTTGTGTTTAGGTGCTGTTCAAACCGAAATGATGGAAGAAGCTTTTCCCGGATATAAAGCTCCTCACCAACCGGATGAAATTGCAGAATTCATAGTAGATTTCACTTTGAATCATGGAAAATACTTTCATGGAAAAATCATTCCTGTAAGTGTCTCAAATCCTTAAATCAGCATGCAATTAGCCTTAGCGCCTTTGCAGACATATACCGATTATCATTTTCGAAATGCACATCTGGCTATATTTAAAGGCGTTGATAAATTTTACGCTCCTTACCTAAAATTGAATAATGACGGAACCATTAAAAACGCTCCGAAAATTGATATCCTTCCGGAAAATAATCCTCAAATAACTATTATTCCTCAGCTGATGGCATGTAGTGAACAAGAGTTTTTCACTATGTCAAATTATATCGAAGACCTCGGTTATTCAGAATTAAACTGGAATATGGGATGTCCTTATCCCATGGTTACAAACAGAAATCTTGGGGCCGGTATTTTAAACAAACCATCTGATATTTTCAATCTTTTTGACAAGATCTTTCCAAAGCTCAAAATAGGATTAGGTGTTAAAATGAGAATGGGACTGGAGAGTACGGCAGACATTCTGGAGATCTTACCGCGTTTAAATGATTATCCGTTAACAGAAATCATCATCCATGCCCGTTATGCCAAGCAATTGTATAATGGAACTTGTGATCACGAGCGCTTTATGGAATGTATTTCCCTGACAAAACATTCTTTGACATATAACGGCGATATCACTACTAGGGAAGAATTTGATTTTCTAAGCGAGAAATTCCCGACAGTTCAATCCTGGATGATTGGACGTGGAGCAATGATTAATCCAGGTTTGTTTGAAGAAATCAAATTCGGAATACTTGATTCAGGTGAAGTATATCGTAACAAACTCATGCTATTTTCGGAAAGCATGACAAACAGTTTATTGAATTGCAATCCTGATAAAGGATATGCTCTGAGCAAAATGAAATCCTACTGGGAATATCTCAGCGAAAGCCTTTCCGATGGAAACCAGTTATACAGAAAAGTAAAAAAAGCAAAAGACATCAATGAATTAATGGATTATTTACAGTATTTCCTTCTTGATTAAAGTCTTATCCTCTCCAATTATTTCATAAAACCGCTTTCTTGGCACTGTATCTGAACTTTCTTCTGAAATAACAAACGGTTGATGTATTGTAAGAAAATCTATAAACAATACCCCACTAGTGCAAGCGACGGGATTCATTAAAAGTATCATCTTTGGGTTAGCGATCGGGATACACTTCTAATCTCAAAAAACGAGAAACAAAAAAAGCCGCTCCTTTTTGGGAACGGCTTTATTAAAAGTGGCATCGACTTACTC